>NZ_JBHYKM010000001.1:0-89556 GCF_042741435.1 Streptomyces sp. NPDC058955
CGGACGGGGAGCAGTCGAACGCGCCCGTCGCGGTTGGTCCGGGCGGGGTGCGCGGCACCCGACGGGCGTCAGCCGCGGCGCAGTTCGGCGAGGACGGCGGCGACGTGCCCGAAGTCCTCGGCGGTGCTGGTGTTGCCGAGGACGAGGACCCGGACGCCCGCCGCGCGGTAGCGGGCGAGGTAGCCGGCGACGTCCTCGTAGCCGCCGACGAGGAGCGGCAGGGTGCCCCGGTCGGCGCGGTAGGCGCCGGTCCAGTAGACCTCGTCGTAGACGTCGCCGTCGGTGGCCAGGACGGCGAGCCTGCGGCTCCAGTCCGAGCCGCCGGTCCTGCGGAGGGCGGTGGTGAGCCGGGACGCCCGGGTCTCGCGGTACGCCTCCCGGGCCGCGGCCCACGCCTCGGCGGCGGTCGGCCGGGCGACGATGCCCACCCGGATGCCGATCCGGGGGCCGCCGGCGAGGGCACGGGCGTAGTCGGCGGCGAAGCGGTCGACCGGTTCGGGGTGGGTGACGGCGACGTCGGCGACCTCGCGGGCGGTGGCGAGGGCGGCGGGGGAGGAGCCTGCCAGAAAGACACGGGGGCGCAGCGCGGGGGCGAGCGGGGTGTTCATCCGCAGCCCCTCGAAGCGGTAGTGGGCGCCGTCGAAGCCGATCGGGCCCTCCTCGGCGAGCAGCCGGCGGACGACGGTGGCGTACTCGGCGGCGCGGGCGTACCGCTCCGCCGCGTCGAGGGTCTCGCCGACCTGCCGGAGCTCCGCCCCGGTGGCGCCGGTGATGAGGTTGAGGTCGATCCGGCGGCCGTGCAGGACGGTGAGGGTGTGGATCATCTGCGCGGCGGTGAACGGTGGCAGCGCGTAGGGCTGGGTGGCGACCAGGGGGACGAGGCGGTCGGTGGCGCCGAGCAGGGCGGAGGCGACCAGCCAGGGGTCGGGGTTGCGGTGGTGGTAGAAGGCCAGGAGGCCGGTGACGCCGTGCGCCTCGGCGGTGCGGGAGATCTCGGTGAGCGCCGGCAGGCCGTGCGGTTCGCCGGGTCTCGCGGTCCTGGCCGTCGCGTAGACCTCGAAATCGGGTGTCACCGGCACGCTCCTGGGTCCGTTCGGTCGTTCGCGGCGCGGTGGGCACGGGGCGGGCCGAGGGGCCCGGACACCCCGTCAACTCCGGCGCCCGGCACGCACTCTGCCTCACCGCGCGGTGTACGGACCATCATCGAAACCATTGGTCTAGACATGCCAGACGGGCCCTGTTAGGTTCACCGGGCATGATCCCGGGGAGCCGCCGGAGATCGGGCGGATTCCCCCCGGGGAAACCGCTCCCTCCCGTGCCCTTCCCGGAAACCGGGCCGAGGATGTCCCCCATCCCTGCCCGTATCCGGTATGTCGTTCCCGTGCGGGCCAGGACCTGGCCCGGAACAGAATCCGGCCGGTGGAACAGGCGGAAATCTCCGACACCCGGAATTCCCGACACCCGGAATTCCCGATGCCCGGATCTCCGATGCGCGGAATTCCGATGCGCGGAATCCCCGACGCCGGGACCTCCGGCATCCGGGTTCCCGAAGAACAGCACCGAAAGCACATTCACGGGGGAAACACACCGATGGAAAACTGGTCCGACGCGGACGATCCCCGGCCCGAGGCCGACGCGTCCGGGAGGTCCCCGGTCGAGTCCGTCCTCATCGCCTCGCTGCGCTCCGCGGACTCGCCCCGGCTCGACCCCGAGGACACCGAGCACATCAGGACCCTGGCACAGTCCGACACCCCCCTGCCGCCGATCGTGGTGCACCGTCCGACCATGCGGGTCGTCGACGGCACCCACCGCGTCCGCGCCGCCGTCCGGCGCGGCGACGACCGGATCGACGCCCGGTTCGTCGACGGCGACGAGGACGAGGCGTTCCTCCTCGCGGTGCGGCTCAACATCGCCCACGGCCTCCCGCTCACCCTCGCGGACCGGCGCGCCGCCGCGGCCCGGATCCTGCGCTCGCGCCCCCAGTGGTCCGACCGCGCGATCGGCGAGACCACGGGCCTCGCGGCCAAGGCCGTCGCCGCCCTGCGCACCGAATCGGCCGCCGGTGAGCCGGGGCTTCCCAGCCGGATCGGGCGCGACGGCCGGCGCCGTCCGCTGAGCACCGCCGAGGGCCGCCGGTCGGCCGGAGAGCTGGTGAAGGCGAACCCGCACGCCCCGCTGCGGCAGATCGCCCGCGAGGCGGGCATCTCGCTGGGCACCGCCTCCGACGTCCGCGCGCGGGTGCTGCGCGGCGAGGACCCGGTCCTGCCACAGCGCCCGCGCGGCGGCGCCTCCGCCGGCTCCGAGGTCGCCACCGTCGTCCGGCACACCGCCCGGCCCGGTGTCGCCGCCGTGCCGCAGCGGCGGGACGCGCAGGCGATCCTGCGGATCCTGATGGCCGACCCCTCGCTGCGCTTCTCCGAGAACGGCCGGCAGGTCCTGCGCTGGCTCGGCGGCCACACCCTGGTGCCCGACGAGTGGGCGGCCGTCGCCGACCAGGTCCCCAGCCACGCCGCCGACACGGTCGCGGACCTGGCCCAGCGGTGCAGCGACGCCTGGCTCGAGTTCGCCGAGCGGCTCGCGCACCGCCACCGCGGGTCGGCCTGACCGCGCCGCACACGCCGCGCGGCGCGCGAGCCGCGCGGCGCGCCCGCCGCCCGTCCAGCTTCCCGAACGACCCAGGTGAGGAACCGTGCCGGACCGTCTGTCGACCCTCGTCAACTCCTGTCTCCTGCCGGCCTACGGCGGTGCCGTCCCCGCCGACTGGCTCAAGCGCGCGCTCGACGAAGGCCTCGCCGGGATCGTGCTCTACGGGGCCAACCTCGGGCTCCTCGACGGCCGGGTGCGCGAGGTGGTCACCGGCCCCCTGCGGGCCCACTGCCCCGACCTGATCGTCGCCCTGGACGAGGAGGGCGGCGACATCACCCGCGCCGAGTACCACCGGGGCAGCAACTATCCGGGTGCGCTCGCCCTCGGCGTCGTCGACGACGTGGAGCTGACCGAACGGGTCGGCTCCGCCATCGCCGCCGACCTCATCGAGGCCGGCGTCTCGGTCAACCTCGCACCCTGCCTCGACATCTGCCCCGGCCCCGAGCTGCCCGTCTTCGGCACCCGGTCCTTCGGGGCCGACCCGGCCCGGGTCGCCGCCCACGCCCGAGCCTTCGTGACGGGGGTGCAGCGGCACGGGGTCGCCGCCACCGCCAAGCACTTCCCGGGGCTCGGGGCGACCCGGGTGGACTCCCACTTCACGCTGCCCACCGTGCGGGCCTCCGAGGCGGAGCTGCGCGCGCGGGACCTCGCCCCGTTCGCGGCCGCCGTCAAGGCCGGCGTACAGGCCGTCATGACCGGCCACGTCGCGGTCCCGGCCTTCGACGACGCCCCGGCCACGTTCAGCCGGCGGTTCGTCACCGACGTCCGGCGGGGCTAACTCGGCTTCGACGGCGTCGTCGACCGCGACTCCCTCGACATGGAGTCGGCCCGGGGTCCGCTGGGCTTCGGCGGCGCCGCCGTCCGGGCCTGGGCGGCGGGCGTGGACCTCATGGTCATCGGGCCGCAGGACGGCGAGGAGCTCTGCGCCGAGATCCGGGAGAGCGCCCGGCGGGCCGTCGCCGAGGGCGTGCTGCCCCTGGCGCGCCTGGAGGAGGCCGCGGAGCGGGTCGCCCGGCTGCGCGCGGCGACCGCCGCCCCCGTGCCGCCGGGGCCCGACCTCTCCGGGACCGGCCTGGCGGCGGCCCGGCGGGCCGTCGCCGTACGGGGGACGCTCCCCCTGCCGGAACCCCGCTTCGTCGTCGAGGCGCGCCCGGAGCCGAACATCTCCTGCGGCACCGTCCCCTGGGGTCTGGCCGGGGCGCTCGACCGGCTCGGCGGCCTCGTCGGGGCGCTCGCGGTCCCGCCCGGCACACCCGCCGGTGCCCTGGACGTCCCCTCGGGCACACCGCTGGCCGTGGTCGTCCGCGCCGACGCCGCCGACCCGTGGCAGGAGACGCTGGTGTCCGGGCTCCTCGCCCGCAGGCCGGACGCCGTCCTGGTGGACATGGGCTACCGCGACCTGCCGGTCCCGACCGGGACGACGGTCGTCAAGACGTACGGTGCGGGCCTGGTGAACGCCGTCGCCGCGGCCGAACTCCTCGCCGGCCGCCGGACCGAGGGGGCCCCGCGCACCTGGTGGTGACCCGCGTCCCCTCGGTCCGTCACCCGCGGGCGTCGGTCAGCGGCGGGCGGCCAGCCACTCCTCGTGGGCCGCGCCGACGACCTCCCACAGCCGCCGCCGCTCCGCCGCGTCCAAGTCGTCGAGCGGCAGGCCGAAGACGTCCCGCAGGACGCCGAACCACTCCCCCGCGTCGTCGATCTCCCGCCGGGTCTCGCCGTCGGCGGTGATCCTCGTCAGCACCCGGCCCAGCAGCAGGTCGGTGCCGAGCGCGTCCCGGCGCTGGACCCGGGCGGTGCGGACGAACTCGGAGCCCGGGGAGGTGGAGAGTCGTACGTGCTCCGCCCCGAACTCCTCGATGCGCGCCTCGCGGGTGGAGATGTCGGCGCCGGTGAAGCCCCGGACCGGGTGGTGGTCGAGCCGCCAGACGCCCGGCGCGGCGGCGGACGGCGCCAGCTCGTACGCGAACGGCCCCTGCTCGGTCCGTCCGGCGCGCAGCGGCAGCGGCTCGTGGAAGGCGAAGCCGAGGCCCACGTCGGCCAGCCAGCGTCCCTCGAAGGCGTCCCCTGCCACGAGCAGCGCCAGGTGGTTGCCGTTGACGCCCACCGGGGCGGGGTCGTCGGCGCCCTGCACGCCGACGGAGTGCAGGGTGACCCGGTACCCGAGCTCCGTGAGGAGCGTGCCGAAGGCCCCGTTCAGCTGGAAGCAGTAGCCGCCGCGGCGGTCCGCCACGATGCGGCGCACCGATTCCCCGGGGTCGAGGCCCGCGGGGACGCCCCGATGGAAATCGAGGGTCTCGTAGGGAATCCGCTCCACATGGGCGCGGTGCAGCCGGCGCAGGTTTCCGAGCGTGGGCTCCGGATTTCCTTCGAGGCCGAGCCGTTCGAGATATCCGGTGGCGCTGTTGTTCGACATGGCGGGCACCCTAACAACGCGTTCGCGCCGTTCAACGTCACTTTTCCGGCCGGGTCCCGGGCCGCCCCGGTGTTCAACTCGGCCCATTCCGCGGCGTGGCCGGACACGGGCACCGGTCCGTAGGGTCGTGACCGTTTCGGAAAGGGTTTTCGGAAACGGTACGGGAAAGACCGGGAGAATCACCGTGAGTTCGCTTCGTTCACAGCAGTTCCCCACCGCCCTCGCGGTGGCCGAGCGGACCGCGGACGCCGTCGCGGACGCCGTGCGGAGGACTGTGGCCGAGCGCGGCGGCTGCGTCGTCGCCCTCACCGGCGGGAACACGCCCGCCGACGCCTATCGACTGCTCGCCGCCCGCGACGTGCCGTGGCACGCGGTCCACGTCGTGCAGACCGACGACCGGGTGCTCCCCGAGGCCGAGACCGGCTCCAACTGGCGCATGATCACCGAGACTCTGCTCGATCCGGCCGGAGTGCCCGAGGAGCGGCGCCACCCGATGCCGGTCCGCGCCGGCGACCCGGCCGGCGCCGCCGCCGTCTACGCGGAGCTGCTCGCCTCGCTCTCGCCGGGCGGCAGCGCGGACCTCGTCCTGCTCCAGCTCGGCCCCGACGGCCATCTGGCCTCGCTCTTCGCCGACCGCTACGACCCGGCGGACCCGGCCAGGGTCACCGTGACCACCACCGTGGACGGGGCGGTACGGATGACCCAGACGCTGCCCGCGCTGAGCGGTGCCGCCACCCGGATCGTCATGGCCGTCGGCACCGGGAAGACCGAGGCCGTGGCCAAGGTCGCCGGCGCCACCCCCGACACCCTGGCCGCCCGGACGTTCCTGGCCGGCGACGGGCTCCTGCTGCTCGACGCCGAAGCCGCCGGCCCGAACCCGTGACGGCGGCTCCTTCGGCCGCGTACGACGGCGGATTCCGCGCCGACCTGGCCCGCGGCAGCCGGCGGCCGGTCGTCGTCCTCGACCTCGGCGGCACGTGGTTCCGGGCGGGCGTGCTGCGCGCCGACGACACCGTCGCGGTGTTCCGCCGCGACCCGGCCGTCGGCGCCCGCACCCGGCCGGGTCCCGTCCGCGTGCTCCAGGACGCGATCCTCGACTGGCTGGTGGAGGCGGTGGACGCGGTCCTCCGGGAGGGCGCCGCCGAACTCGCCGCCGGCCCCGGGGAGCCACCCGGCCCGCCGCTGTGCGGGGTGTCGCTGGGCGCGGCCATGAACGGCAGGACCGGAGAAGTACGGGGCAGCGCACCGCTGTTCGGCAGCGCGACGACCTCCTGGTGGCCCGCCGCCGAACTCGCCGCCCGCCGACCCGGCGTCCGCTGGTCCGTGGTGAACGACGTGTCGGCGCTCGCGTACGCCCTGCTCACCGATCCTGCCGTGCCCGCGCACGGCAGGGCCGCCGCCCTGACGGTGAGCACCGGCATCGCCTACCGCACGATCGAGCCGGCCACCGGCCGCATCCCGCTGGACGCCCGCCACGGCCTCCAGGGGGAGATCGGGCACCTGCCGTCCCGCCTGGAGTGGGAGGGCGCGCCGCTCTCCGCGCGGTGCGACTGCGGGGCGCCGGACCACGTGGCGGCGTACTCCTCCGGCTCCGGGATCGTCGGCCTGCTGCGCCGCCTGCCGACGGCGGCCTGGGGCGGACCTGTCGGCGACGGACCGGCCGAACCGGGTGCCGGCGACGCGCGGTTGACCCGTGCCTTCGGGGCTCGGGTCGCGGAGGGCCACCCCGGCGCGCTCCGGCTGCTCGATGCGGTGACCCGGCCGCTCGCCGAGGTCCTGACGACCCAGGCCGCCCTCGACCCCGAGGTCACCCCGACCGTCCTCACCGGCGGCGTCGTGGACGGGCTCGGGGACGCCTATCTGCACAGCCTGCTGCGGAACCTGGCCCGGACCGGCCTGTACGGCATCACGGACCGGGACCCCGACCACTTCGCCGGCCGGATCGTCCGCGGCCGGCCCGACGGACTCGGCGCCCTGCGCGGCGCGGGGGTCCACGCACGGGGACTACCGAACGAAAGAGTGCACACAGCATGAGCCTTGGGCAATGGACCGTCCACGCCCACCAGTCCGTCTCCTACCGGGTCGTTGAGGCGCCGGGGCTGCTCGACCCCGCCGACGGTGCGCTGGCCCGGGCCGCCCGCCTGACGCCCGGGGCCCGGCGCCTCGTCGTGATCGACGAGCGGGTGCTCGCCCTCCACGGCGAGCGGCTCCACGCCTACTTCCGGGCCCGGGACGCCGTCCCGCACGTGCTGGCCCTGCCCGGTGGCGAGCCGGGCAAGGAACTCGCCGCCGTGGAGCGGGTCGTGCGCGCGGCCGACGCCGTCGGCCTGGACCGGCGCGACCCGATCGTGGCGGTCGGCGGCGGGGTGCTCACCGACCTGGTGGGGCTCGCCGCCAGCCTGTACCGGCGGGGCACGCCCTTCGTCCGGATCCCCACCACCCTCGTCGGGATGATCGACGCGGCGGTCGGCGCCAAGACGGCGGTGAACGCGCACGGGCACAAGAACCGGCTCGGCACCTACCACCCGGCCACCGACACCCTCGTGGACCGCTCCTTCCTGCACACCCTGAGCACCCGTCACCTCCGCAACGGCATCGCGGAGATCGTGAAGATGGCGGTCATCGACGACCCCGTCCTGTTCGACCTGCTCGACGCACACGCCGAGACCCTGGTCGACGGGCGGATGGCCGGCCCCGAGGGCGGCGAGGTCATGCGCCGTGCGATCACCGCGATGCTCGCCCACCTCGAACCGAACCTGTGGGAGCGGGAGTTGTGCCGGGCGGTGGACTTCGGCCACACCTTCGGACCCGCGCTGGAGATGGTGCTCCAGCCCGCCCTGCTGCACGGCGAGGCGGTGTCCCTCGACATGGCCCTGTCCTGTGCGATCGCCGTCGACCTGGGCTTCCTCTCGTCCGCCGACGCCTTCCGGGTGCTGCGGCTCCTGGTGCGGACCGGGCTCCCGGTCCGGCACGAGCGGTGCACGCCCGGTTTCCTGGCGAAGGCACTCGCCGAGTCCACCCGGCACCGCGACGGGCACCAGCACCTCCCGCTCCCCGCCGGCATCGGCACGTGCGTGTTCGCGGAGGACCTGACCCCGGACGGCCTGCGGCGCGCGGTGGAGCTCCTCGACCGGCTGGTCACCGAAGCGGAAGGAGTCGCCGCGTGAGCGCCGCTCCCCCGGACGCCCCCGCCCGCCCGCCCGTCGACGACCTCGCCCTCGTCCGCACCCCCGGGGGCGGGCTGCGCCTCGCGCCCGACCCCGCCCCCGCGTCGGGCGGGCCTCCACTGCGGGTGCTGCGGGCCGGAATCTGCGGTACGGACCTCCAGATCCAGCGCGGGATCCGGCCCGACGGCGCCGCCGTCCTCGGCCACGAGGGACTGGCGGAGCACCGCACCGGATCCGGGGTACGCCGGGTCCTCTTCAACCCCGTCGACCCGGACGACCAGGACCACATCCTCGGCCACTCGCACGACGGCGTCCTCCGCCGCCGCTATCCGACGCCCGGCGAAGGCCCGGCGCTCGACGGCGACTTCGCGGCGGCGGCCGATCCGGTCCTGCGCCACCTCGTTCCCGCCCTGCCGGACCTCCCCGCCGACCTGTCGGTCCTCGTCGAACCGCTCGGCGCGGTCCTCTACGGCTGGGAGCTGCTCGACGCCGCCGGGGCGCGCGGCGACACGGCGGTGTGGGGCAGCGGTACGACGGCCGTCCTCGCCGCGCTCGTCGGCGAGGTGCGCGGCCTCGCGACGACCCTCGTCCACGCCCGCCCGGAGCGGCTGGAGTGGCTGCGCCGCCGCGAGGTCCTGGACACCACCCGGCTCCGTACCGCGCCACCCGCCCGGCCCGTCGCCGCGGCCTTCGTCTGCCTGCCCCGGGAGGCGGCGGGCGCCGCCCTCGGCCAGGCCATGGGGGCCGTCGCGGACGGCGGCGCGATCGACCTGTTCGGCGGCTTCGGGACCGGCGGCACGCATCCGCTGACCGGCGCGCTCGACCTCAACTCGGTGCGCCGGGCGCACGTCTGCGGCTCCCCCGCGCCCGCCGCGGCACCGGCCGTGACGCTGCCGTCGGGGAAGCGGGTCCGGCTCACCGGGCACCGCGGCACCTCCGCGGTCCATCTGCGGCGGGCGCAGGAGCTGCTGATCGCGCATCCGGCGCGGTTCGCCCGGGTCCTCAGTCATGTGGTCCCGCTGGAGGCGGCGGGCCCGGTGCTGCGGTCGATGGCCGCGGACCCGCCCGGCGCGCGCCTGCTCGGCGCGGGCCCCGCGGGCGAGCCGCTGCGCGGCGAGCACCTGAAGGTGCTCGTCGACCCGACCCTGCCCGCGGGTGCCGTCCGCGCCCCCGACCCGGTCACCACGGTGGCCGACCTGCCCCCGGGCTGCTGAGCCCCACCCCGAGAACCCCGGAAGACTCCGCGGAACACCCAGGAAGACGACCATGCTGGTACCCCGTTACGGCTATCCCGCCCAGTTCGACGACCTCCCGGCCCTCACCGGCCGGATCTCCGAACTCCTGTTGTCGGGCGACTACATCCTCGGCAGACCGGTGGAGCGGTTCGAACGCGCTTTCGCCGAGCGGCTGGGCGCCGGCGCCGCCGTCGGCGTGAACTCCGGCACCGACGCGCTGGTCCTGGCGCTGCGCGCGCTCGGGATCGGCCCGGGCGACGAGGTCGTCACCGTGGCGAACACCTTCCACTCCACGGTGCTCGCGATCGTACGGGTGGGCGCCGTCCCGGTGCTCGTCGACTGCACCGGGACCGACTACATGACGGACCTGGAGCAACTGGAGGCCGCGATCACCCCCCGTACCCGGGGCATCATCGCCGTCCACATGTTCGGACAGGTCCTGGACATGGACCGGATCGGCGCGCTCGCCGCCCGGCACGGCCTCGCCCTGGTCGAGGACTGCGCCCAGGCCGTCGGCGCCGAGTGGGACGGCCGGGCCGCCGGCACCTTCGGCGACATCGGCTGCTTCAGCTTCCACCCGTCGAAGACGCTCGGCGCGGCCGGGGACGCGGGCGCCGCCATCACCGGCCGGCCGGAGCTCGCGGACCGGCTGCGGGTGCTGCGGGGGCTGGGCCAGCGCGAACAGAACCAGCACGTGGAGGCCGGCTACAGCAGCCGGATGGACTCGGTGCAGGCGCTGGTCCTGGAGCACAAGCTGCCCCGGCTCGACGAGTGGAACCGGGCCCGGCGCGCCGTCGCGGACCGGTGCACCCGGGCGCTGGCGGGGAGCGCCGTCCGGGTGCCCGAGGCCGGGCCCGGGCACGTCTACCACATGTACCAGGTGATCGTGCCCGACCGGGACGTCACGCTGGCCGCGCTGCGGGCCGCCGGGATCGACGCCGTGGTGCGCTACCCGGTGCCGATCCCGCTCCAGCCGGCCTTCGCCGCGTACGACTTCGACCCGGAGGCGTATCCGAACGCCCGCTTCCTCGCGGAGAACGCGCTCTGTCTGCCGCTGCGGCCGGAGATGACTCCCGAGGAGACCGACCTGATGACCGACACGCTGCTGTCGGTCGTCGCCCCGCACCGAGGAGCCCACGCATGACCGCCCCCACTGTCCCCGCCACCATCGTCCCCGGGCTGTTCGGCGCCGACCCCCTGGAGTACGGGCGGGCCGTCGCCGACGTCTCCGCGGCCGGGGCCGAACTGCTCCATCTCGACGTGATGGACGGGGTGTTCGTCCCGGACGTCAGCTTCGGCCTCAAGGCGGTCGGCGCGGTCCGCGCGGCGTTCGGCGGCCGGCTCGACGCCCACCTCCAGGTGGCGCGGCCCGAGGCGTACCTCGACGGGCTCGCCGCGGCCGGGGTCGACCTGGTCACCGTGCACGTGGAGGGCACCCCGCACATCGGGCGGGTGCTGCGCGAGCTGGAGCGCTCCGGAATCGCCGCCGGTCTGGCGCTCAACCCGGGCACCCCGCTCTCGGCCGTGGAGGAGGTGGCGCACCTGGTGGAGCAGGTCGTGGTGATGGCGGTGAACCCCGGGACGAGCGACTTCCTCCCGTACACCGTCGACAAGATCCGTCGGCTGCGGGCCGACCTGGACGCGCGCGGTCTGGGCCACATCCGGATCGCGGCCGACGGCGGGGTGACGGCCGAGCGAGCCGCCGGACTGCGGGCCGCCGGCGCCGACCGGCTGGTGGTGGCCTCGGCGCTGTTCAAGGACCCCGCCGGGGTGCTGTCCGCGCTCCGCTCGCTCGGCGCGGCCGCGGCGGGCGCGCTGTGACGGGGCGGCCGGTGCCCCCGGCGGACCCGTGGGTGCTCTTCGACATCGACGGCACGCTGGTGGACTCCAGCCGGCTCATCGTGCGGGTCTGGCGGCAGGTGGCGGCGGAGTTCGACGCGGACGCGGAGGCGATCCTGGCGGAATGCCACGGCCGCCGGGACGCCGAGATCGTGCCGATGTTCTTCCGGCCCCCGGACGTCCCCGCGGTCCTGGCCCGCATCCAGGAGCTGGAGGCCGCCGGCGGCGACCTGCTGAGCCCCGTGCCGGGCGCCCCCGAACTCCTCGCGTCGCTGGCGCCGGAGCGGTGGGCCGCGGTGACCTCCGGCCCGTCCGGACTGATGACGGGTCGGCTGCGGGCCGCCGGACTGCCGGTTCCGGCGGTGCTGGTGGCCGCCGACCACGTGCGGCACGGCAAGCCCGATCCGGAGGGGTACCTTGCCGCGGCCCGGGCACTCGGCGCCGCTCCGGAGGCGTGCGTGGTGGTGGAGGACGCCCCGGCGGGGGTCGCCGCCGGCGTTCGGGCGGGCATGTTCGTCGCCGCGCTCACCACCACCCACACCGCCTCCCGACTGGCCGGGGCGGACGTGGTCCTCGACCGTCTCGCCGACCTGCGCGCCGTGTGGGCCGGCGCCCCCGCCCCGCGTACCTGACCCGCGGCCCGCCCCCGCCCCGCGTACCCGACCCCCGGCCCGCCCCCGTCACCCGTTCGGCGGGCCCGCCGGGCGGCGGGCGGGCCGGGCTCCTAGCGTCGGGCCGGAACGGGGATCGACCTCACAGGTGGGAGCGGCGGATGTCGGACGAGTCGTTGCGGGAACTGGCCGCGGAGGCGTGGCTCTACGGGTATCCGCTGGTCACGGCGGCGGTGACGAAGGACATCATGACGGCCGTGCCGGCACGGGACGACGCGCGCAGGAAGGCCCCGGTCAACCAGTTCTGCTACATGCGGACCACCCCGGACGCCTCCTTCACCGAGGTCGTCTCGCCGAACGCCGACACCCTCTACTCCAGTGCCTGGCTCGACCTGACCGACGAGCCCCTGGTGCTGACCCTGCCCGACTTCGGGGACCGCTTCTGGATGGTCCCGATCCTGGACGCCTGGTCCGACGTGTGCGCCGTGGTCGGCCGGCGCGGGGACGGCTCGTCCGCCGGGCCGTTCCTGATCGCGGGGCCGTCCTGGTCCGGAGACGTCCCCGAGGGCCTGACGCCGCTGACGTCGCCGACCGCGGTGAACTGGGTCATCGCCCGGTACGCGACGAGCGGCCCGTCGGACTTCGCGGCCGTCAACAAGCTCCAGGACGCCACGCGGCTGGTCCCGCTGTCGCGGTGGACCGGCGACCCCGGCGACTACGCTCCCCCCACCGACGTGCCCGTTCCCGCCGGCGTCGACCTCACGACGGCGCCGGTCGACCAGGTGCACGCGCTCAGCGGCCGCGACTACTTCGCCCTGCTCAACCGGATGATGGTCGACAACCCTCCCGCCCCCGCCGACGCCCCCTTCCTGGGCCGCGTCGCCAAGCTCGGCATCGCTCCGGGCGCGAGCCTGGACGACCTGTCCGCCGAGGAGCTCGCCGTCCTGGAGGCGGGCGCGCGGCGGGGCCCGGAGGCCCTGCGCGAGCTGCTCGCGCGGGCGGAGGCGGGGAGGACCCGCGGATGGACCGTGCACCGAGGTCTGGGGGCCTACGGCACCGACTACGCGAAGCGCGCGGTCATCACCCGGTTCGGGTACGGAGCCAACCTCGACGCCGACGCCCTGTACCCGCACGCCACCACCGACGCCGACGGCAGGCCCCTCGACGGCGCCCACACCTACGTGCTGCACTTCGACGCCGGTCAGACCCCGCCCGTCGACGGCTTCTGGTCCCTGACGATGATGAACGAGCGTCAGCTCTTCGCCGACAACCCGCTGGACCGGTACGCGATCGGCGACCGCAGCGGCATGCGGACCAACCCCGACGGCTCCCTGGACATCCACGTCCAGCAGGAGAACCCCGGACCCGACCGCGAGGGCAACTGGCTCCCGGCCCCCGCGGGCCGCTTCAACGTCTTCCTGCGCCTGTACTGGCCGCAGCGGCCCGCCCTCACCGGCGACTGGACCCCACCGGCCCTGCGCCGCACCGACTGATCGGGGCGAGCCGGTCACAGGGCGCTGACGATGTCCTCCACGCGGTCCTTGGCGTCGCCGAAGAGCATGGAGGTGTTCTCGCGGAAGAAGAGCGGGTTCTGCACGCCCGCGTAGCCGGAGGCCATCGAGCGCTTGAAGACGATCACCCGGTCCGCTTCCCAGACGGTGAGGACGGGCATGCCGGCGAGGGGGCTGGAGGGGTCCTCGGCGCCGGCCGGGTTGACGGTGTCGTTGGCGCCGATGACGAGGACGACGTCGGTGTCGGCGAAGTCGCCGTTGATCTCGTCCATCTCCAGCACGATGTCGTACGGCACCTTGGCCTCGGCGAGCAGCACGTTCATGTGCCCGGGGAGGCGGCCCGCGACCGGATGGATGCCGAACCGCACGTCGACGCCCTTCGCGCGCAGCTTCGAGGTGAGTTCGGCGACCGGGTACTGCGCCTGCGCCACGGCCATGCCGTAGCCGGGCGTGATGATCACCGAGCGGGCCGCGCCGAGGAGTTCGGCGGCCCCCTGGGCGCTGATCTCCTGGTGCTCGCCGTAGTCGGTCTCGGAGCCGGCCGGGGCCTCGATGCCGAAGCCGCCGGAGATGACGGCGAGGAAGGAGCGGTTCATCGCCCGGCACATGATGTACGAGAGGTAGGCGCCGGAGGAGCCGACGAGCGCGCCGGTGACGATCAGCAGGTCGTTGCCGAGCAGGAAGCCCGAGGCCGCCGCCGCCCAGCCGGAGTAGCTGTTCAGCATGGAGACGACGACGGGCATGTCGCCACCGCCGATGGAGGCGACCAGGTGCCAGCCGAGGGCGAGCGCCAGGACCGTCGCCGCGACGAGCGGCCACAGGGCGGGCGCGACGGTGAAGCGGACGGTCAGGGCGGCGAAGAGGGCGAGCGCGCCGAGGTTGAGGGCGTTCTTGCCGGGGAGCGTCAGCGGCCGGGAGGCGATCCGGGCGGCGAGCTTCAGATAGGCGACGACCGAGCCGGTGAAGGTGACCGCGCCGATGAAGACGCCGATCAGGACCTCGGCGTGGTGGATGCCGAGGGTGCCGAGCGCGTCGAGGGCGGCGGCCTCGGCTCCTCCGGGGTGGTGCTCCACCTCCAGGTAGCCGTTCCAGCCGACGAGGACGGCGGCGAGACCGACGAACGAGTGGAGCAGCGCGATCAGTTCGGGCATGCCCGTCATCTCGACGCCCCGGGCGCGCCACAGGCCGATCAGCGCGCCGGCCAGCATCGCGACGGCGAGCAGGCCGGCGGCTCCGGCGGCGATGCCGCGGTCGGCGGCGAGGACGACGGTGGCGACGAGGGCGACGCCCATGCCGAGCATGCCGAAGGCGTTGCCCAGCCGGGCCGACTCGTGCTTGGAGAGTCCGGCGAGCGCGAGGATGAACAGCAGCGCGGCGACGAGGTAGGCCGCCTGTGCGGCGTGGGTGGCGGACATGTCAGCTCCTGTTGAACATTCCGAGCATGCGGCGGGTCACCGCGAAGCCGCCGAAGACGTTGACGCTCGCCAGCAGGATCGCGGCGGCCGACAGCACGGTGACGACGGTGCCGCCGTGGCCGATCTGGAGCAGCGCGCCGACGACGATGATCCCGGAGATCGCGTTGGTCACCGACATCAGCGGGGTGTGCAGGGCGTGGTGGACGTGCCCGATGACGTAGTAGCCGATGACGATCGCGAGCACGAAGACGGTGACGTGGGGCAGGAGCGCGGCCGGGGCGAAGCCGACGGCGAGGAAGAGCGCGAGCGCGCCGAGGGCGACGCCGGTGAAGCGGCGCCTCGGCGTCATCGGCTCCTTCACCGGCGAGACGGGGCTCGCGGGTGTGGCGCCGGTGGTGGCGGGGGCGGCGGAGACCTCGACGGGCGGCGGCGGCCAGGACGGTTCCCCGTCGCGTACGACGGTGACCGAGCGCTGCACGGGGTCGTCGGCGTCGAGGACGAGGACGCCGTCCTTGCCCGGTGTCAGGAGCTTCAGGAGGTTGAGGAGGTTGGTGCCGTACAGCTGGGACGCCTGGGCGGGGAGGCGGCCGGCCAGGTCGGTGTAGCCGAGGATGGTGACGCCGTTGGCGGTGACGGTCTTCTCGCCCGGGACGGTGCCGGCGACGTTGCCGCCGTTGGCGGCGGCCATGTCCACGATGACGGAGCCCGGCTTCATGGAGGCCACCATGTCCGCCGTGATCAGCCGGGGCGCGGGGCGGCCGGGGATCAGGGCGGTGGTGATCACGATGTCGGCCTCGCGGCACTCCGCCGCGTAGAGGGCGGCCTCGCGGGCCTTGTAGTCGTCGCCCATCTCCTTGGCGTAGCCCGTCTTCGACACCTCCGTCTCCGGGGAGTCGATGGCGAGGTACTCGCCGCCCAGCGAGCGGACCTGGTCGGCGACCTCGGGGCGCGGGTCGGTGGCGCGGACGACCGCGCCGAGCGAGCCCGCGGTGCCGATCGCGGCGAGTCCGGCGACGCCCGCGCCCGCGACGAGGACCCGCGCCGGGGGCACCTTGCCCGCGGCGGTCACCTGGCCGGTGAAGAAGCGGCCGAACTCGTGGGCGGCCTCGACCACGGCCCGGTAGCCGGCGATGTTCGCCATCGACGACAGCACGTCCATCGACTGCGCCCGGCTGATCCGCGGCACCGCGTCCATCGACAGGACGGTGAGGGGCCGCCGGCCCAGCTCCTCGACCACGGCCGGGTCGGTCGCCGGGGCGAACAGCGCGATGACGGTGGCCCCGGGGCGCATCCGGTCCAGCCGGTCCGTCCCGGGCGCGTTCACCCCGAGCACCACGTCCGCCGCCGTCGCCTCGCCGATCCGCGCGCCGGCCGTCTCGTAGGCGCCGTCGGGGAAGCCCGCCGCCGCGCCCGCGCCGGCGTCGACGACGACCTCGTACCCGAGCCCGCGGATCTTCTCCACCGTGGCGGCCGTCGCCGCCACGCGCCGCTCCCCGTCCCGTTCCTCCCTGAGGACTCCGACAATCACCGCACCCCTCCGTTCGCCGCTGTCGCCCCCACCTTGGCCTCCCCGGGCCCCTCCGGGAAGAAGGCTCGCGCGGCACGTCCGCAAGCTGTGCCCACGGGGTGGGGCGTGGACGATCGTTCACGTATATGAATTCGACCGGGGTGCGGGCTGGGCCCTGTCTGACGATTCGCGCCGGATCAGGCCGGGTCGTCCGGTGCGTGCGATCGGCGTGCGGCAGGGGCGCCCTCGTAGCGGAGCTACTTGGGTGTTTCTGCCGTGCGGCGAGCGTGCGTGCCGGGCGGGCCGGACCCGGCGCGAATCGTCAGACAGGGCCTAGGGTGGGACGGGCCGGTCGGACCGGTCGGCCTTTCGAACCGATGACCTGACCAGGCGGTGTGCATGCCCCTCTTCGACCTGCCCCTCGACCGGCTCCGCGAGTACCGCAGTGCCTCGGTGGAGCCCGAGGACTTCGACGCGTTCTGGGCGAAGACGCTCGGCGAGGCCCGGGAGCACGACCTGGACGCGCGGTTCGAGCGGGTGGCGACGGGGCTCGCGACGGTGGACACGTACGACGTGACCTTCGCCGGCTTCGGCGGGCAGCCGGTGAAGGGGTGGTTCGTCGTCCCGGCCGGGATCACCGAACCGGTGCCGGTCGTCGTGGAGTTCCTGGGGTACGGCGGCGGGCGGGGCCTGGCGCACAGTCATCTGCTGTGGGCGTCGGCCGGGTTCGCGCACTTCGTGATGGACACCCGCGGCCAGGGCAGTGGTTGGGCGCCGGGCGACACCGCCGACCCGGTGGGCAGCGCGCCGGCGTTCCCCGGCTTCATGACGCGGGGCGTCGAGGATCCGGAGACGTACTACTACCGGCGGCTCTACACGGACGCCGTGCGCGCGGTGGAGGCGGCCCGGTCGCACCCGCTGGCGGACGCGGCCCGCACCGCGGTCACCGGGATCAGCCAGGGCGGCGGCATCACCGTGGCGGTCTCCGGTCTGGTGCGGGACCTGGCGGCGGTGGCGCCGGACGTGCCGTTCCTGTGCGACTTCCCGCGCGCGACGACCGTCACGGACCGGAAGCCGTACCGGGAGATCGGCGACTACCTGAAGACGCACCGGGGCCGGGTCGAGCAGGTCCGCCGGACCCTCGCCTACTTCGACGGGGTGCACTTCGCGGCCCGGGCGACGGCGCCGGCGCTGTTCTCGACGGCCCTGGAGGACCTGACCTGCCCGCCGTCGACGGTGTTCGCCGCGTTCAACGCGTACGCGCACGAGGACAAGGCCATCGAGGTCTACGACTTCAACGACCACGAGGGCGGCGAGGCGTTCCAGCAGGCGGTGCAGCTGGCCTGGCTGCCGGAGCGGCTCCGCGCCCGATAGCCCCGATGACCCCGCCCTTGGTCTGGACCTGTCAGGGTGGGGGCGTCAAGCTGGGCGCATGGACTTGGAGTTGCGGCATCTGAAGACGGTCCGGGCCATCGCCGAGGCCGGCAGCCTCACCCGCGCGGCCACCGCCCTCGGACTGGCCCAGCCCGCCCTCAGCGCCCAGCTGAAGCGGATCGAACGGACCCTGGGCGGCGCCCTGTTCACGCGCGGCCGGGACGGGGTGCGGGCCACCGCGCTGGGCGATCTGGTGCTCGACCGGGCCCGGGTGGTGCTGCCCGCCGTCCGCGGACTCCAGGAGGAGGCCGTCCGGTTCGCCCGGGACGGCGCCGCCGGGCACCGGCTCGGCGGGACCCACGGGCCGCTGCTGGGCGGTCTCGTGGACCGGCTGGCCCGGGCCGAACCGGACGCCGAGGTGACGACGTACACCTCCTGGTCGGAGCGGGAGGTGGCCGGCGGGGTCGGCTCCGGGCGTGGGGGGGTGTGTGTGTGGGTGGGGGGGGGGGGTGTGGCTCCCGCGCGGGGGGGGGGGCGCGTCCCCCCCCCCCCCTCGCCGCCCCCGCGGTGGTGACGCGGGTTCGACCAGGGGTCATTCCGTCTGGCGGGCTCCGCCGAAGAGGCGCTGGAGGAGGATGAAGACGAACAGCAGACCGCCGATGACGATGCGGGTCCACCACGAGCTGAGCGTGCCCTGGAAGCTGATGATGGTCTGGATGAGACCGAGGACCGTCACGCCCAGCGCGGTGCCCAGGACGAAGCCGGAACCACCGGTCAGCAGCGTCCCGCCGATCACGGCGGCGGCGATGGCGTCCAGCTCCATGCCGACGGCGTGCAGGGCGTATCCGGACAGCATGTAGAAGGTCAGCAGCAGACCGCCGAGCGCGGAGCACAGGCCGCTCACGGCGTACACCATGACCTTGGTGCGCCCGACGGGCAGGCCCATGAGGCGGGCGGAGGACTCGCTGCCGCCCAGGGCGTAGACGCCGCGGCCGAAGCGGGTGTGGTGGAGGACGACGAAGGCGAGCGCCAGCACGACCAGGGCGATGACGACGGCGGGTGAGACGAACAGGCCGCCGGGCAGGAGCACCCGGGTCTGGGCGATCCGGGTGGTCGTCGGGTCGGTGATCGAGATGGACTCGGTGCTGATCATGTAGCAGAGGCCGCGGGCGAGGAACATGCCGGCGAGGGTGACGATGAAGGGCTGGATCTCGAAGGCGTGGATCACCCAGCCCATGAGGGCGCCGCCGCCCGCCCCCACCAGCAGGACCACCGGTACCGCCAGGGCGAGCGGCAGCCCGTTCTGTTCGACGAGCCAGGCCGTCAGCATGGTCGACAGGGCCACCATGGAGCCGACCGACAGGTCGATCCCCCCGGTGAGGACGACGAACGTCATGCCGATCGCGACGACGAGCAGGAAGCCGTTGTCGATCAGGACGTTGAGCAGGACCTGCGCGGAGAAGAAGCCCTCGTACTGCACGGAGCCGATGGAGAACATCGCGACCAGCAGGGTGGCCGTCACCATGAGCGGCAGGCGGGCGGCGTGCCGTGCCGAGAAGCGGTGGAGCGGCTTGGTGCGGGAGCTGAGGGTGGTGCTCACGAGTGGACCTCCTGCCGGCGGGCCGTCAGGTCGCCGGCCGCGGGGGCCGGGTCGGGGGCGGTCGTCCGGCGACGGCGGGAGAGTCGCGCGCGGAAGGCGGGCGACTGGACGAGACACACGACGATGACGACCAGGGCCTTGAAGACGAGGGTGGTCTCCGGCGGGACGCCGAGGGTGTAGATGGTGGTCGACAGGGTCTGGATGATCAGCGCGCCGAGGACCGTGCCGCCGAGGGAGAAGCGGCCGCCGGTCAGCGCGGTGCCGCCGATGACGACGGCGAGGATCGCGTCCAGTTCGATCCACAGGCCGGCGTTGTTGCCGTCGGCGCTGGACACGTTGGAGCTGATCATCAGGCCGGCGACCGCGGCGCACACGGCGCTGACGACGTACACCGTGGCCAGGAGCCCGGCCGCCCGGATGCCGACGAGCCGGCTCGCGACCGGGTTGCCGCCCACCGATTCGATGAGCATGCCGAGCGCGGTGCGTCGGGTGACGAGGGAGGTGACGGCGACGAGGGCCGCGGCGAGCAGGACGGCGAAGGGGAGGGTGAGCCAGTAGCCGCCGCCGATCATCTTGTAGGGGCTGCTGGAGACGCTGATGATCTGGCCGTCGGTGATCAGCTGGGCCACGCCGCGCCCGGCGACCATGAGGACCAGGGTGGCGACGATGGGCTGGACGCCGAGCCGGGCGACGAGGAGGCCGTTCAGCAGTCCGATCACGGCGGCCACGCCGAGCGCGACCGCGATCGCGGCCATGACGGTGGACAGGCTTCCGGGGTCCTTCGCGGTGGCGATGTGCTCGCACGCGAGGGCGCCGGCGATGGCGACCGTCGAGCCGACGGAGAGGTCGATGCCCCGGGTGGCGATGACGAGCGTCATGCCGACGGAGACCAGGATCAGCGGGGCGCCGAACTGGAGGATGTCGATCAGGCTGCCGTACAGGTGTCCGTTCTGGACGCGGACGGCGAGGAAGTCGTGGGTGAGGGCGACGTTTCCGAGGAGCAGCGCGGCCAGGACGGCGGCGGGCCAGAACAGACGGTGCTCGGTGAGCCGCCGGGCGCCGGGCGCCCGGGCCGGACGCCCCCCGGCGCCGGTGTCGTCAGGTGGTGTCATGAGGTGGCTCCGGTGGCGATGGCGCCCAGGATCCGGTCGGGCGTCAGGGTCGTGTCGTTGGGGAGGGTGGCGACGAGCCGGTGGTCGCGCAGGACGCCGACCCGGTGGCTCAGCCGCAGCACTTCCTCCAGTTCGGCGGAGATGTAGAGGACCGCGGTGCCTTCCGAGGCCAGACGGCCGACGAGTCGCTGGATCTCCGTCTTGGCGCCGATGTCGATGCCCCGGGTGGGTTCGTCGAGGATCAGCAGCTCGGGGTCGGTGAGCAGCCACCGGGCGAGCAGCACCTTCTGCTGGTTGCCGCCGCTGAGGTTGCGGACCAGGGCTTCGGGGTCGGCCGGGCGGATGTCGAGGGCCTCGGTCCACCGGGCGGCGATCTCGTCCTGCCGGGTGCGGGAGAGGGGCCTGGTCCAGCCGCGTGCGGCCTGGAGGGCGAGGACGATGTTCTCGCGGACGGTGAGGTCGCCGATCAGGCCCTCCGCCTTGCGGTTCTCCGAGCAGAAGGCGATCTTGTGGGCGATCGCGGTGCGCGGCGAGCGCAGGACGGCGCGTTCGCCGTGGATCCGTAGTTCGCCGCCGTCGGCGTGGTCGGCGCCGAAGAGCAGTCGGGCGGCCTCGGTCCGTCCGGAGCCGAGGAGTCCGGCCAGGCCGATGACCTCGCCGCGGTGGATGTCCAGGTCGTACGGCTGGATGGAGCCGGTGCGGGCGAGCCCGCGGGCGCTGAGGAAGGGGGTTTCCGCGGACTCGGAGGGGGCCGCGGTGCCGGTGTGGGAGCTCTCGGCCAGTTCGTCGAGGGTGCTCAGTTCGCTGCCGACCATGCGGTGGACCAGGGTGACGGGTGTCAGTTCGTCGATCCGGAACTCGCCTTCGAGGCGTCCGTTGCGCAGGACGGTCACCCGGTCGCACAGGTCGAAGACCTGGTCGAGGAAGTGGGTGACGAAGAGGATCGCGACGCCCCGGTCGCGGAGCCGGCGCACCAGGGCGAACAGCTGGGCGACCTCGTCCCGGTCGAGGCTGGAGGTGGGCTCGTCGAGGACGAGGACCTTCGCCCGGATGTCCACGGCGCGGACGATGGCGACGAGTTGCTGGACGGCGATGGAGTGCGCGCTCAGCGGCATGCGGACGTCGAGGTCGAGTTCCAGCTCGGTGATGAGCTGTGCCGCGCGCCGGTGGAGGGCCTTCCAGTGGACGAGTCCGAGGCGCCTGGGTTCACGGCCGATGAGGATGTTCTCGGCGACCGAGAGGTTGGGGCACAGGTTCACCTCCTGGTAGACCGTGCTGATTCCGGCGTGCTGCGCCTCCAGCGGTTCGGCGAACCGCTGGGGGCCGCCGTCGACGGAGACCGTGCCCGCGTCGGGCGGGTGGACCCCGGTGAGCACCTTGATGAGGGTCGACTTGCCGGCGCCGTTCTCACCCATCAGCGCGTGGACTTCGCCCGGGAAGAGGCGCAGGTCCACACCGTCGAGGGCGAGGACGCCGGGGAACGCCTTGCGGATGCCGCGGGCCTCCAGGACCGGCCGGTCGGTGCGGGTGGGTGTGCGGGGGGTGGGTGGGGCTGTCATCCGCCCTCCTCTCCTGAGGGAGCGGGGGCGGCGCGAGGCCGCCCCCGGTCCGGTGCGGGCGGTGGGTCAGTACTGGCGGCCGGGCAGGGCGGCAGCGGCCTGGTCCTGCGTGAAGACGCCCTCCTTGACCTCGACCCGTCGCGGGACGCTCTCCCCCGCCGCGACCTTCTTGACGAGTTCCATGAGCTGGTCGCCGAGGAGCGGGTTGCACTCGACCACGACGTTGATCTTCTTCTCCTGCATGGCGACGAAGGCGTCCTTGATGCCGTCGACGGAGATCACCTTGATGTCGGTGCCCGGCTTCTTGCCGGCCTCCTCGATGGCCTGGATGGCGCCCAGGGCCATGTCGTCGTTGTGGGCGTACAGGACGTCGATGTCCTCGTGGGACTTGAGGAACGCCTGCATGACCTCCTTGCCCTTGGCGCGGGTGAAGTCGCCGGTCTGGGAGGCGACGACCTTGAACTTGGGGTCGCCCTTGATGACCTCGGCGAAGCCGGCCTTGCGGTCGTTGGCGGGGGCGGAGCCGGTGGTGCCCTGGAGCTCGACGACGTTGACGGGGTCGGAGCTGCCCTCGTACTCCTTCACGAGCCACTTGCCGGCCTCCTGGCCCTCCTTGACGAAGTCGGAGCCGAGGAAGGTCCGGTAGAGGGAGGTGTCCTGCGAGTCGACCGCGCGGTCGGTGAGGATCACCGGGATGCCGGCGTTCTCGGCCTCCTTCAGGACGGTGTCCCAGCCGGACTCCACCACCGGCGAGAAGGCGATGACGTCCACCTTCTGCTGGATGAAGGTGCGGATCGCCTTGATCTGGTTCTCCTGCTTCTGCTGCGCGTCGGAGAACTTGAGCGTGATGCCGGCCTTCTCGGCGGCCTCGCGCACGGACTTGGTGTTGGCGGTGCGCCAGCCGCTCTCGGCTCCCACCTGGGCGAACCCGAGCACCAGCTTGCCGTCGGAGGACCCCTTGCCGGAGCCGCCGGTGGTACCGGTGGGCGCGGGCTCGGTGGTGCAGGCGGTCAGCACACCGGCGGCCAGGATGGCGGCGGTGATGACGCGGAGGGCTCTGTGGGCCATGTCGTGGTTCCTCTCGGGACGTGCGTCGTACCAGGCGGAGCCCTGAAGGGACGGGCCCGGTGAAGGCATGGCTGCGCAGCGGTGGTCGAACCGGCGGAGGCAGAGCGAGGCGTCGGCCTCCGCCGGTCGGTGAGCTGGCGAACGCGACACATTGTGAGCGCTAACAGACTTGTAACTCAAGGGCCTGTACGGCTGTTACCCGTTCTTGATGCGCGAGAGTGGGTCCATGGCGGCACGCAGGGACTCCGAAGTTGTGAGCGTTAACACCTCGGCTGCGCTCGAAGGGCCGGTCCGGCGAGCCCCCGGCGGGAACGGCCCCCCTCCCCTATCGTGGAGTCATCTCACCCCGCAGCGCCTCCGCGTACGAGAACAGCTCTCGGGGGCTGCCACAGACGAGACGGTCGCCATGACGCAGCCGATCAAGCCGCACCCGCTCTTCGCCCGCTTCTACGCCCGGTTCGCCGGCCCGGCGCTGGAGAGGGCCGGCATCGCCGGACACCGGAGGCGACTGGTCGCCGGCCTCTCCGGTGACGTGATCGAGATCGGCGCGGGCAACGGTCTCGACTTCCCGTACTACCCGCCCGAGGTGACCCGGCTCGTCGCCGTCGAACCGGAACCGCACCTGCGGGCCCGGGCGCGGGAGCGGAGCCGGGCTGCCCCCGTGCCCGTGGAGATGTGCGACGCCCGCGCCGAGCGGCTTCCCTTCCCGGACGACTCCTTCGACGCCGCCGTGGCGTGCCTCGCGCTCTGCTCCATCGCCGACCCGCACGCCGCCCTCGCCGAACTCCACCGGGTCCTCCGTCCCGGCGGACAGCTCCGGTTCTTCGAACACGTCCGGGCCGACACCCCCGCGATGCGACGCGTCCAGCGCGCCCTCGACGCCACCCTCTGGCCGCGGCTGACGGGTGGCTGCCACACGGGCCGCGACACCCAGCGGGCCATCGCCGCGGCCGGCTTCCGCGTGACCACGGTCGACCGCTTCGACTTCCCGCCGAGCAGGATCCCGCTGCCCGCCGGCACGCACGTCCTCGGCACCGCCGTGCGCGGTGACCGCGCAGGGCCTCCCGCCCGGGGGACGCCCGACCCCGGAGGCCGACGCTAACGGCAGGTCAGCTTCGGCCCCGGCAGCATGCCGCCCGTGTAGAGCGTCTGGCCGTCCGGCATCCAGTAGCCGAGCTTCGAGACCACGGTGGAGCACGTGTCGCCCACGGTGACGCGGACCGTCACCCTCTGCGGGTTGCCCGGCTGGAGCGTGGTCAGGGCGCAGTCCAGGGCGTGGCGCAGCCGGGTCTTCGCGGGGGCACTGCCGACGAGCGGGTTGACGCAGCGGGGGTCCGCGGTGGTGACGCGTACGCCGGTTCCCTCCTCGCCGATCAGGCCGAAGCGCGCGCTGCCGTCGCCTTCCTCGCTGTCCCGGCGGATCGTGTACGTCAGGGTGGTCGTGGCGCCCCGGCGGAGTGTGGAGCGGTCGACGGTGATGGCGTGGGTGGGTCGCGCCTTCGGCGTGGCCAGGGTCAGGGTGGCGTGGACGGTGCCCTGGAGGTCGAGTCCTCCGGGTGCCGAGCGGACGCGTACCGCGGCCGTGATCTCGTACGTCCCCGGGCCGGGGTATTCGGCGGCGCCGGGCAGGGTTCCGGAGAGCGTCCTCCCGGCGTGGCGGGCCGTCCAGGTGCCGGTGGTGCGGCAGCCGGGGCCGCCCGGCGTGCCCGGCCGCGCGCAGATGGCCGGGGCCGAGATCGTCAGGCGGGGGTTGCCTCCGTCGGCGCACAGGCTCACCGTGGCGCGTCGGCCGTCCGCGCCCCGCAGGGTCCCGGCGGCCGCGCACAGCGTGCCCGGCGCCTCGGGCCCCGGGGCCGGCGCGGCCGGCGGCCGGGTCGAGGCCGGGGCCACGAGGCCCGGGGACAGCAACGCCACCGCGGCCAGGGCGCTCCACACAGTCGGACGTGCCGGCACCGGTTCCTCCTCAGCGGACCTGGACCGGACGGGCGCCGGTCGCCGCCGCCGATCCTGACCCGCCGTACGGCCGCCGGACGGATCCCACGCCGGGCGTCCACCTCATGGGCGCCACCGGTCCACCTGGCCGGCTCCCCCGGCGCCCGGCCCGGCCGGGGACCTGTCGGCGGAAGCTCCCCCGTCCGGCTCCGGCGCCGGTTCGACGATCTTTCGCGGCGCGGACGCAACCGTGGCCGCCCGGGGCGCGTGACGTCGGGTTGAGGCGTTCACGAGACGCCACCGTCACGGCCGCGCGCATCGTGCCGCGCGACCCGAGAGGACCAGGAGCCGTTCCATGTCCGACAAGATCGCGCTGCGCCCCGTCACCGCCGAGGACCTCGACGTGTGGGAACGGGAGTTCAGCGGGCCGGAGGGCTGGGGCGCCCATCAGTGGTTCGGCTTCCAGTCGACGGGCGACCTGCGCCGCCGCTTCGCGGAGAGCGGCCTCCTCGGTCCCGACGGCGGGGTGCTCTCCGTCGTGGAGGGCGAGGTGACGGTGGGCAGGGTGAAGTGGTTCCCCGGCACCTGGGGACCGGCCGACCTGACCAACTGGAGCCTGGCGATCGGCCTCGCGCCCTCCGCCCGCGGCCGGGGCATCGGCACCCGCGCCCAACGGCTGCTGGTGGACTACCTGTTCGAGCACACCAGGGCCGACCGGATCCAGGCGTGGACGGACGTGGCCAACCTCGCGGAGCAGCGCGCGCTGGAGAAGGCCGGCTTCGTGAAGGAGGGCGTGCTGCGGTCCGCGGTGTGGCGCGGCGGACAGTGGAACGACCTCGTGATCTACTCCACCCTCCGGTCCGAGCAGGGCGGGGACGCGGCGTGAACCACGACCGTTTCGGCGACGCTTTCCGCCGGGAGTCCGAAGCCCTCACCAAGGCCGTGTCGGGACTCTCCGAGGCCGAGTGGAACCTCCCGACGCGCTGCGCGCCTTGGTCCGTACGCGATCTGCTCGGTCACGTCACGGTCGTGATCGACTGGCTTCCGGCCATGCTGGAGGCGCCCGCCCCGGCCGAGGCCGGGATCTCCGCCACGGAGTACTACCGCCCGGACGACCGCTTCTCGCCCCGCACCAACGGCACGCGGATCGCCTTGGCCCAGGACCGTGCGGCACGGTCGGCTGACGGCGCCGCCTACGCCGAGGACTTCGCCGCGACCTGGTCGCGCGCCGACCGCCTGTGCCGGGCGCAGCCGTCCGGACGGACCGTCCGGACGCGGCACGGCGACGCGATGCTCCTGTCGGAGTTCCTGCTGACCCGCGTGGTGGAAGTCGCCGTCCACGGTCTCGACCTGGCCGACGCGCTCGGACGCGACCCCTGGCTGACGCCGTCGGCGGGCGAGGCCGTGACGGAACTGCTGCTCGGCGGCGAGCACGCCGCCGCCCTCGACGGGCTGGGGTGGAGCCGACCCGCGTTCCTGCGCAAGGCCACCGGCAGGGAGCCTCTGGACGAGACGGAAGGCGAGCTGATCGAACGGCTCGGGATCCGGTGGCTCGCCTTGGGGTGACCCCGGTCGACGGCACGGTCAGGGGACGAGTCCGCCCGTTCACGGAGCGGCGGTGGAGCCGCGGGTCCGGTCGGCCTCTCCCTCGCTCGCGCCTCCGTCGGGGAGCGGGCGGCCGGCGACGCACGTCCGCGCTTCGGGTCGCTTGAGCGAATGACCGGCCGTCTTCTCCGTGGTGGGCGAGGCGTCTTCGCGGGTCCGGCCGCCGCCTCTGCGGAGACGGTCCGTCGGCCGCCGACGCTCGGCGACCCTCACATGCCGCGGATGGCCTCCGCCAGATCCGGGCCGTAGGAGGCGTCCCAGCACGTGACCGATCCGTCGGCGGCGAGGTCCCCCATGGACCACTCGCCGTCGTGGAGCACGAGGCACAGGCCGTGGAACGCGAGGATCACCTCGGGTCGAAGGGGCTCTCTCGACCGCCGGCACCCCGGGGAACCGCCGCGGTGCGCTCAGTCACGCGGACCGGCGCCGTGCAGCAGGGTGTCGACGATGCGGGTGGCGAGGGCGTCCGGGTCGGTGCCGTCCGCCGCCTCGCGCAGGGATTCGCCGAGGAGCGCGTAGTAGAAGCGGCGCACCCAGTCGAGGTCGGCCGACTCGTCGATGAGCCCGTCCTTCTGGGCCCGCTTCAGCACGGCGACGCAGCGGTCGGCGATGTCCCGCTGGAGGGTGGCGGCCTCGCTGTCCTCGTCCGCCGGCAGTCCCAGCGCGAAGGCCCAGGCGCTCTTGACCCGCAGCACGTTGGCGGTGATCCGGTGGATCGCCACCAGCGGCGGCGCGGTGTCCGGCCTGCCGTCGTCCACCGCCTGGGCGAGCTGCCGGGCCGCGGACGAGGCGAGCGCCTCGATCAGCGCCTGCCGACTGGCGAACCGCCGGTGGATCGTCGTACGGGCCACGCCCGCGGCGGCGGCGATCTGTTCCATGGAGGCGCCGGGCTCCTCGGCGAGCACCCGCTCGGCCGCCTCCAGGATGACGCGCACACTGCGCTCCGCGTCCGCGCGCAAGGCTCGCGCCCCTGTCTCAGCCATCACGCCTCCTGCCAGGCAACCGGTCGAGGAAATCCTACATCCGTGATGCACCATGGCAGTTATCTGCATCATCACTGTTGCAGTTCCTGTGATTGCTGGTACGTTCATGACGCAGTTCACTTCGACTGAAGGAGGACCCCGTGCACCACACCACCGCCCTCATCACCGGCGCGTCGTCCGGCCTCGGCGCCGAGTTCGCCGCCCAGCTCGCCGCCCAGGGACACGACGTGGTCCTGGTGGCGCGTTCGGAAGACCGGCTCGCCGCCCTGGCCGAGCGTCTGGTCGCCGACCACGGCGTCCGCGCCCATGTGCTGGTCCAGGACCTCGCGGAGCCGGACGCGGCCCGCCGCGTCGCCGACGAGCTGGCCGCCCGCGCGCTCACCGTGGACCTGCTCGTCAACAACGCCGGATTCGGCACCTGCGGCCGCTTCGAGGAGATCCCCGGGGCCCGTGACCACGACCAGCTGATGGTCAACGTCGTCGCCCTCGTCGACCTCACCCACGAACTGCTCCCCGGCATGCTGGAGCGCGGCCGCGGCGCGATCGTCAACGTCGCCTCCAACGCCGGCTTCCAGCCCTCCCCGTACTTCGCCGTCTACGGCGCCGGCAAGGCGTTCGTCCTGAACTTCGGCCTCGCCCTGCGCCAGGAGTACCGCCGGCGCGGCATCCGCGTGCTCACGCTCTGCCCCGGCCCGGTCGAGACCGCCTTCTTCGACACCATCGGCACCCGCAAGGCGGCCGTCACCGGCTCGATGACCACCCCCGAGCCGGTCGTACGCGCCGCCCTCCGCGCCCTGGACCGCGACCGCGGCTACCTCGCCCCCGGCTTCGGCAACGCCCTGTCCGCACACCTGACACCGCGCCGCCCGCGGACCCTGGTCGCCGCCCTCGCCGAACGGATCACCCGCAAGGTCCTGGCCGCCCCGGCCACCGCCTCACCGACACCGGAGCCCGTGGCCTGAACCCACGGCCCGAGCTTCGCCCCCAGGACCCCGCGCTCGCCCTCCGGCGGAACGCCGAGATGCGCGGAGCGGGGTATCGACCAGAATGGGCCGTGAATGCCCGCAGGGGGGGGGAAGACGAGGGGAAACCTCATGACTGTCGCCGACACCCCGATGAACCTCACCCGAGGCGCCCACGTCGGGATCTCGGTCTCCGACCTCGACGCCTCGATCGCCTTCTACACGGCCCTGACCGGCCGGGGACCCGTCGCGCAGGGCACCATGGACAGCGTGCCGTTCGGCATCTCCCAGGGGCTCCCGGTCGCGAAGCTGCGGTACGCGACGATCAACATCGACGGGCTCGGCATCGACCTGATCCAGTTCACGGAACCGGTCGGCGAACGGACCGGCGGCAAGGCCAACCGCCCCGGCTCCATGCACCTGTGCTTCAAGGTCGACGACTTCGACGCGGTGTACCGGAGGATGAAGGAGGCGGGGTACGACTTCCTCGGCGACGACTACACCTTCATCGCGGGCGAGGTCACCCCGGACGCGGCCCTCGGCACCAAGGTCGCCTACTTCAACGACCCCGACGGCACCAACCTGGAGATCATCGAACCCAAGGGCGGCTTCGCCAACTGAGGTCGGGCGGTCGCACCGTTTCAAGGACGGTGTTCTTCGTCGGTCTCCTCCCGTACACGCACGGCACGCCAGTGGTAGGCGTCCTGCTCGGCCTCCTCCACCGTGAAGGTGACGCGCCGGCCCACGGTCAGCTCGCGGAATCCTTCGGCCTCGATCGCCGAGAAGTGTGCCCACACGTCGTCCGGCACGGCGTCGGACGTCAGGACGCCCCACCCTTCCTCGGCGTGCCATGCGAGGACACGGCCGACGCACACGTCCTCGCGCCTCCTCCTGCTCTTCGCCACGCCTGCCGTCCTTCCTCGACGAGCGGAATCAGACGCGGAAGGCCGGATCCGTCAGGTCGATCGCGATCGAGTTGCCGAGGTTGTTGAAGAACCGGGCGGTCACCCCGTCCGCCTCCACCCTCTCGAACGGGTTGGAGTCGGCCATCGACACCACCCACACCAGTTTCCCGTCGGCATCCAGCCGCGCGAAGAACCCCTCCGACCCGTGCGCGCCGTCGCCGCCGCACACGAAACCGGAGCCGTCCGGAAGTTCCGCGACGCACCCGGGATGGATGTCGTACGGGGTCGTACCCCCGGCATCGCCGCACAGCAGTTCCTCCGGATCGAGCGGCCCGCCCAGGCCGAACCGCGACAGCGCGGCGGAGTCGACCTCGACGGCACGCGCCGAACCGTCCGCCCGGTACAACCCGTCCCGGTCCGGCACGTCACCGGCGGCCCACAACTCGACGATGCGACTCATGCCTGCTCCCCCGCCCGTCCGCGTGCCTTCGAGCACCTGTTTCGAGCACCTGTGCAGGGCGCACGCTACCGGCGACCGGCCACGTCCGGGCACAACGGGGCGGCGCCGCCCGCGCAACTCCGGCCCATCACGGCGGGAACGGTTGTCAGTGCCCCGTGGCAGGGTGGTCCGTGGACGCGAACGTCGTCCGCGAAAGGCCCCCCATCCAGGGAGATGCACGTGAACGACCCCGGAAGCGGCGAAGCCGCCCGCCGTACGCGGCGGCGCTCGGACCTCGCCGAGATCTCTGCCTGGTGGCAGGGGCTCGGCGGTGACGGGTTCGTCGTGCTGCCGCCGCCGGGGCGCGGGCGGTACACGCAGTCCGACGGGCACGAGGACGCCGCTGAGCTCGTCGCGGAGCGGGGCCTCGCCGGACCCGTCTCCTTCGCGTACTGGCACTGGCAGTCGCACGGGCGGGCCTTCGACCGTTCCGGTGTCCTCACGGGCGAGTTGCTGCTCCACTGGGGCGGTGACCACGCGGTCGTGGCCGCCGGGCTCGGCGCCGGGCCTGCCGGGTTCCGTGTCCTCGACGGCGGGCCGCAGGGCGCATTCCGCCTGGACCGGATCACCGTGCGCGGCGACGACGGCCTGCCCGACCCGGGGGACCCCGACGGCGTACGGCAGTTCCTCACCGCACTCGACGAGCCGGTGCGCCGCGGCCCCGGTTCCGTCGCGTACCGGGCCCTGTCCCCGGGTGAAGCCGCGTGGCTGCACGAACAGCTCGACGGCGCCCGGGACCTCGCGGGCGCGACCCGGTTCGCGATCGCGCTGGAGCGGCGCGACGGGCTGACACCCGATCAGGCGGTACGGCTCCTGCGCGCGTGGCGGGAGGAGTACGCAGGGCGCCTCGTCCATTGGACGGGGTGGCGGGAACTGCTCCACGCCCTGCTGCGCCACGGCGGTGAGGAGGCGTGGGAGACCGTCGCGGCCCTCGGTCCCCCGGCGGCGGGCATCGTGGCCGAGGTGCCGTCCGAACGGGGGCTGGAGGTCGTCCGCGCCTACGCGCTCGCGGGCGTCCCGGGCGCGGTCTCCGCCTGGCTGGCGCTGTACCGGTCGCTGCGCGAGCCGGACGCCGTGCGGGCGGTGATCGTCCTCGCGGCGGAACTCGACGCCCATGGAGCGCCGGAGGCCGCCCTGCGGGCGCTGGCGGCGGCGCTGACCGGGGCGGTCACGGCCGACTGGCGCCGGGAGACGGGCGCGGACGCCTTCGCCGGCCGGTCCCACGCCGGCCTCCTGGCCGTCCGCTTCGCCACCGACGAACGGCTGCCGCGGGCCCTGCGGGTCCTCACCGCCCAGACCGCGCGCGACCACGTGGAACTCGTACGCGAGGCAGCCCTCCGCCCCGAGGACGCCCGCCTCACCGGGACCCCGCCCGGGACGGTCACCGACCCGGCCGACGCTCTGGCCGCGATCGAGCGCTACGAGGCGGCCCGAGACAGGCTCCTGTCCGGCACCGGCCCCGACCTGACCGCTCCCGAGGGCGTCCTGGGCCGTGTGTGGCACCGGTACCGCACCCTCACCGACGGCGACGTGCGCTGGCTGCGGGAGCGGATCGCGGATCCGGGCACCGGCCTCCAGGGGCTCGGCTTCTGCCTCGAACTGCTCCACTCCCACGGCCTGGCCGGTCCGGCCGAGGTCGAGGCACTGCTGCCGCGCCGGATGAAGGACCTCGCCAAGAAGTACCCGACCACGTACACCGAATGGCGCCACCCGCTCGTCACCCTCACCTGCCTCGCCCTCGACCTGGGGCACCCGGCGGCGGAGAAGCTGCTCGCCTGGTGGGACGGTCCCCGGCCGGTCTGGAAGACCGAGTTGCGGCTCCTCACCCACCTCGGCGCGCCCGACGAGTCGAAGGCCGCCGCGCTCCGGGAGTTCGCGACCTCGCGGGCCCATGACGTGGGCCAGTTGATGACCTGGGTGCTGGTCCGGGCCCGCCTCGACGGGGAGCACCCCCTCTTCGTGGCGGACCGGCTGATCGGCACGCCCGGCATCCCCGAGCACAAGCTCCGCCAGGTCCTCGTGGGTGTCGCCGACGCCGGCCAGCCGCTGTGGCACTACGCCGTCGACGTGCGCAGCCGCGGCTGGTGGCAGCGCGCCCAGGAGGTCGCCGAGCACCCCCGTCTCTCCCCCGCCGCCCGCGCGATCGGCGTGCGGACGGCGCGCGAGCACTTCCTGATCCGCTACCCGGACCAGCTGAATCCGGCGCCCACCGAGGCCGAGCGTGCCGCGGCCCTGGACTGGATACGCCGTCACGACGGCAGCTGAGGGGTTCCCGCGGCCTCCTCACCCCTGGGGGTGGAGCGTCGCCGTCCAGTAGGCGCAGTGCGGCCCGTCACGGGCCGGGCGCCCGCCGCCGTCGCAGAAAGCTGTGGGCCCCAGGATCCGACGGACGGAGTGGTCTCGCATGTCCCTGAAATCCCCTTGGCCCCGGGCCGGACGCGCGGGCGCGGTGGGCGCCACGGCGCTGGCGCTCGTCCTCGGCCTGCCCGCGGTGGCGACGGCCGCGCCCGGCGATCTGGACCCCACCTTCGACGGCGACGGCCGGGTGGTCACCGACCTGGGCGGGTACGCGGGGGCCGAGGGCATGGTCATCCAGCCCGACGGGAAGATCGTCACCATCGGGTACAGCTACACCACGGAGACCTCCGGGGACTTCACGCTGACGCGGTACGACACCGACGGCGGTCTGGACGCGACCTTCGGCGGCGACGGCATCGTCACCACCGACTTCGTCGGCGCGAACAACGACGAGGGCCGGGGGCTGGCCCTGCAGCCGGACGGGAAGATCGTCGCGGTGGGCGGCTCCACCGACTGGGGCGGCAACGGCGCGTGGGCGGCGGCCCGTTACCTTCCCGACGGCAGCCTCGACCCGAGTTTCGGCGAGGGCGGGAAGGTCCTCACCGAGATCGACGTCGACGCGATCGAGACCGCCGAGTCGGTGGTGGTGCTGTCGGACGGCAGGATCGTCGCCGGCGGGTCGAGCAACGGCGTGTGGTCGCTGGTCCGCTGGGACTCCTCCGGCGTCCCGGACCCCGGCTTCGACGGCGACGGCCGCGTCACCACCACCTTCGGCACCGGCTGCTGCCAGGGGGTCGCCGACCTGGTGCCGCAGGCCGACGGCAGGATCGTGGCGGCGGGATACGCCGGCGGTCTGGCCCTGACCCGCTACCTCCCCGACGGCAGCCTCGACCCGAGCTTCGACGGCGACGGGAGGGTCACCACCGGGCTCGGCACCGGTGAGGGCGTGGAGCTCCAGTCCGACGGGCGGATCGTCGTCGCCGGCAAGGAGGGCAACTCCTTCCTGGTGGCGCGGTTCACCACCGGTGGCGCCCCGGACCCGAGCTTCGACGGCGACGGCCGGGTCCTCACCTCCTTCGGCCCCGAGGACGGCGGCGCGATGGACGTCGCCCTGCAGTCCGACGGCCGGATCGTCGCGGCCGGCGCCTACGGCGGCGACTTCGCCCTGGCCCGGTACAACACCGGCGGCAGTCTCGACCCGGACTTCGGCGGCGACGGGAAGGTGACCACCGACTTCGGCGGCTCCTCGGACGCCGCCGCGCGCGTGGCGCTGCAGAGCGACGGCAAGATCGTCGCCGCCGGGCTCGCCGGCACCGCGTACAGCCTCGACGGCCACCGCGGCCTGGCCCGGTACCTGGGCGGGGGCGGCATCGAGCCGCCGGCCGGCGTGGACGTGTCGGTGACGAAGACCGGGCCGGGCGCGGTCGGCATCGGCGACACCGCCACGTACACCGTGCGCGTGACGAACAACAGCACCTCGACCTCGGCGACGAGCGTGCAGCTCACCGACACCCTGACGGGCACGGCGACCATCCTCTCCGCCACCACGGACCGGGGCACCTGTACGACCGTCCCGGGCCGGGTCACCTGCGCGATCGGCACGCTCGCGCCGACCGGCGGCCCCTCCGGCTCCACCGCCACCGTGACGATCGTCGCCGAGCCCTCGCGGACCGGCACCCTCACCGACACGGCGACCGTCACCGCCGCCCAGACCGACCCCGCACCGGGCAACAACACCGCGACCCGTGCCACCACGGTGAGCAACACCCGCGGCTGCACGATCATCGGGACCAGCGGCGCCGACACCCTCAACGGCACGTACGGCGGCGACGTGATCTGCGCCCTCAGCGGCAACGACACGGTCAACGCGGGCTTCGGCAACGACACCGTCCACGCGGGACCGGGCGACGACCGGGTGGACGGCAGCTACCACAACGACACCCTCGTCGGCGGCGCGGGCGCCGACACGCTCCTCGGCAACTACGGCAACGACTCGCTGAACACGGTGGACGGGGTGGCCGGGAACGACACGGCGAACGGCGGCCTCAACACGGACACCTGCACCACGGATCCCTCCGACGTCCGGGTCAACTGCCCCTGACGGACGGCACGCGGGGCGGGTCCGCCGCGGACCCGCCCCGCACCCGCTTGCCCCGACCGGTCGCCGCTGGCGAGGATGGCCGCCATGGGCACCTCGTCCGCGCACCCCGAACCCGCCCGGCATCACGACCGCGGCACCTGGCTCGCGCACTTCACCCGCCGGATCCTCGTGGTCTGTCCGCGCTGCGGCGGCCGCGCGCTCGTCGTCCCCCGGCCGGGTCTCGCCCCGCCGGAGTACCTCGGCGGACTGCTCTTCTCCCCGCGCCGGCTGGCCTGCCCCGGGTGCGGGGCGGCGGCCGACCACCGTCCCGAACGGCGCGGCGGCGGTGTCGTCGGCGCCCGCCCTGGCGGCACCGAGGACCCCTTCTTCCGGCAGCCGCTGTGGCTCCAGACGCGCTGTGCGGGACGCGTCCTCTGGGCCTACGACGAGGAGCACGTCGACGCCCTCGCCGCGTACGTCGGCGCACACCACCGCGTGCGGCACGCCTCCCCGACGCTGTCGATGTTCGCCCGGCTGCCCGCCTGGACGAAGTCCGCCGGGAACCGGCGCGACGTGCTGGCCGGTCTGGCGACCCTGCGGTCCCTCGCCGCGCTCTCGGCTCCCGCCGACCGCTCCGACGCCGCCCACCCGCGCGGCGACCGCTCCCGGCACACCGGCAGCCTCGGCTTCTTCGGCGGCGGTCAGCGACCGGCACCGGCCCGCCCAGGTCGGATCGTCATCTAGGATTCATGGCGGCCGTGGGGCCGCGACCCGTCGCTCGGAGCGGCGGCCGCGGTACGGCCCGGCCCACCGGTCGACGAGAACGGTCCGGTCCGCGAGGTACGGGAGGCCGGCTCCCCGTCCACGAACAGAAGAACCCCAGGGAGAAGTGAGGTATGCCGGTGATCTGCGTCGGTGGCATGATCGGGATCGGCAAGACCAGCGTGGCCGAACTGCTGGCCAAGGAGCTGGGCACCGAGGTCTTCTACGAGAGCGTGGACGACAATCCGATCCTCCCGCTGTTCTACTCGGCGAGCCCCGAGGAGATCCAGGCCAAGCGCTACCCCTTCCTCCTCCAGCTGTACTTCCTGCAGACGCGGTTCGCCGCGATCAAGGAGGCGTACAAGCAGGACGACAGCGTGCTCGACCGGTCCATCTACGAGGACTGGTACTTCGCCAAGGTCAACCACGACCTGGGGCGGATCAGCTCGCTCGAGATGCAGGTGTACGAGGGGCTGCTCGACGAGATGATGCGCGAGATCGAGGGCCTGCCCTACCGCAAGGCACCCGACCTCATGGTCTACCTCAAGGCCGACTTCGAGACGGTGCTGCACCGCATCGGGCTGCGGGGGCGCGACTTCGAGCAGGACGAGAGCCTGGTCGAGTACTACCGGACGCTGTGGTCGGGCTACGACGAGTGGGTGCACCGGCACTACTCGGCCAGCGACGTCCTCGTCGTCGACATGAACAACACCGACGTGGTGAACAACCCGGACGACGCGGCCCGCGTGGCCCAGGAGGTCAAGAACGCCCTGGCGGAGGTCGCGGGTCGGCGGTGAGTCCACGCCCGCCGGGCCCTCGACGGGCGGCCGGGCGGGTCCAAGATCGCTCTGTGGTAGCTTGCCCAGGCCAGTCGTACCTCCGCACGTGCCGACGCGGTACGTGCGCGGGTCAGGGAATCCGGTGGGAATCCGGAGCTGACGCGCAGCGGTGAGGGTGACGGGCGGGACATCGGCCACTGGGCCCCCGAGGGGCCTGGGAAGGCGTTCCGTCCGGCTGACCCCGAGTCCGAAGACCTGCTGGCACCCGGGGGGCGCCGGTCGTCGTCCGGGGAGCACCGTACGACAGGCTCCGCGCATGAGCCGTGACGCAGAGGACTCCTCACCGTGCCCTTCGCACCTTCCGTCCGTTCCGCCGTGCTGCTCGTCGCCGGTGGTCTCCTCGTGGCCGGCTGCGCCGGCGGCGGTCCGGCCTCGCCGGACGCTCCGGCCGGCGGGAAGGGGGCGGACTCCGGCAACCGGCCCGTCGGCCTCGACAACTGCGGGCAGCGGGTCGAGGTCGCCCGGGCTCCCCGCCGTGCGGTCGCCCTCGACCAGGGTTCGGCCGAGATCCTGCTCTCGCTCGGCCTCGCCGACCGGATGGTGGGCACCGCCACCTGGACGGACCCCGTCCTCAAGGGCCTGGAGAAGGCGAACGCCACGGTTCCCCGGCTCGCCGAGCGGTACCCGTCCTTCGAGAAGGTGCTCGACACCGAGCCGGACTTCGTCAGCGCCTCCTTCCTCTACACGCTGGGCAAGGGCGGCGTGGCGCCGCGGGAGCGGTTCACGCAGCTGGGCGTGCCCACCTATCTCTCCCCCGCCGACTGCGTCGGCAAGGACAACAGCGGCGACGGCGACGGCGTCCGGACCGCCCCGCTGACCATGGACACCGTGTACGGCGAGGTCCGCGACCTCGCGAGGATCTTCGGCGTCCCCGAGCGCGGCGAGAAGCTCGTCGGAGAGCTCCGCGCCCGGGTGGCGAAGGCCAAGGCCGGCGCCGACTTCGGCGACGCGTCCGTCCTCTACTGGTTCTCCGACTCCCAGGGCCCGTACATGGCCGGGTGCTGCGGCGCGCCGGGGATCGTCAGCCGGGAACTCGGCGTGAAGAACGTCTTCGACGACACCAAGGAGGAGTGGCCCCAGATCAACTGGGAGACGGTCGTCGACCGCGATCCCGACGTGCTGGTGATCGCCGATCTGACCCGCAAGGCCCAGTCGGCCGAGAGCGCCGCGAAGAAGATCGAGTTCCTGGAGTCCCATCCCGTCACGCGGAACATGACGGCGGTGCGGAAGAAGCGGTACGTGATCCTCAGCGGCCAGGCCATGAACCCCACGATCCGCACCGTCGAGGGCATCGAGCAGGTGGCCGCCGCGCTGCGGACGTACGGGCTCGCCAAGTGACGCCGCCGGCGGCGAAGACCGTCCGCGCCGAGGAACGGGACGAGGCCGCCCCCGCTCCGCCGCTCCTCCGCCCGTCCCGCGCGCTCCCGCCGGTCGCCGGCGCGGTGGGGGTCCTCCTCCTGTGCGCGTCCGTGGCGCTCGCCCTCACCGTCGGTCCGGCCGACATCCGCGTCGCCGACGCCTGGTCCGTGGTCGCCTCCCACCTGGGCGGCAGCCCGTCGGGCCTGAGCCCGATCCGGGACGGCATCGTCTGGGACCTGCGGCTGCCCCGTACGCTCCTCGCCGCCGTGTGCGGTGCCGGGCTCGCGGTCTGCGGGGCGGTGATGCAGTCGCTGCTGCGCAATCCGCTCGCCGACCCGTTCGTGCTCGGTGTCTCGTCGGGCGCCTCGACCGGGGCGGTCGCCGTCGTCGTCCTCGGCGTGGGCGGCGGTGCGGTGTCCGTCGCCGGCGGCGCCTTCCTCGGCGCGCTCTGTTCCTTCGGCCTGGTCCTGCTGCTGAGCCACACCCTGGGCGGTTCGACGGACCGCGTCGTCCTGGCGGGGGTGGCGGCGATGCAGCTCTTCTCCGCGCTGACCTCGTTCGTGGTGATGACCGCCGCGGACGCCGAGACCACCCGCGGCGTCCTCTTCTGGCTGCTCGGCTCGCTCAGCGGCGCCGACTGGGCCGACGCCGGGGTGTGCGCGGCCGTGCTCGCCGTCGCGCTGCTGGTCTGCGGCGGCCACGCCCGTACGCTGGACGCCTTCGCGTTCGGCGAGGACGCGGCGGCGACGCTCGGCGTGCCGGTGGCCCGGACCCGGCTGGTCCTCCTCTCGGTCACCGCCCTGCTGACCGCCGTCCTGGTCGCCGCGGCCGGTGCGATCGGCTTCGTCGGCCTGGTCCTGCCGCACGCGGTCCGGGCGCTCGCCGGCCCCGGTCACGCCCGGCTGCTGCCCCTGACAGCGCTGGCCGGCGCGGTCTTCCTGGTGTGGGCCGACACCCTGGCCCGTACCGTCCTCGATCCCCAGGAAGTCCCGGTCGGGGTGGTGACGTCGCTGGTCGGCGTCCCCGCGTTCGTCCTCGTCCTGTACCGCACCCGGAGCACCCGATGACGGACACGCGCCCGCGCACCGACGGCGGCCCGGGGCTCCGCGCCGCGCACGTCTCCCGCACCGCCGGTGGCGCGCTGATCCTGGACGGCGTGAGCCTCGCACCGGGCCCGGGCACGCTCACCGGGCTGCTGGGCCCGAACGGCTCGGGGAAGTCCACGCTGCTCCGCGTCCTGGCGGGCGTCCTGACCCCGGACGTCGGAGTCGTCACCCTCGACGGCGACCCCCTGCGTGCCGTCCCGCGCCGCACGCTCGCCCGGCGGGTCGCCGTCGTCGAGCAGCACGCCGACACCCAGGTCGACCTCACCGTCGCCGACGCGGTACGCCTCGGGCGCGTCCCGCACCGCCGCGCGTGGTCCCCGGCGACGGCCGCCGACGAGGAGGCCGTACGCTCCGCGCTCGCCCGCACCGGTCTGACCGACCGGGCGCACCGCACCTGGCGCACCCTCTCCGGCGGCGAGCGCCAGCGCGTCCAGCTCGCCCGCGCCCTCGCCCAGGAACCGCGCGAACTGCTCCTCGACGAGCCGACGAACCACCTCGACGTCCAGCACCAGCTCGACCTGATGGCCCTGGTCGCGGACCTGCGCCTGACGTGCGTCATGGCCCTGCACGACCTCAACCTCGCGGCGATGTACTGCGACCACGTGGTCGTCCTGCGCGAGGGCCGCATCGCGGCGGCGGGCCCGGTGGCCGACGTCCTCACCGAACGCCTGATCGCGGACGTCTACGGCGTCCGGGCCGAGGTGACCCACCCCGCGCAGGACGGCCGCCCCCACATCCGCTTCCTCGGCACGTCGCCCCGGAGTGACGAGAACCCCTGACCGACGCGGCCGCCGGGACGCCTGGCACCGGCTCGGCCTCCGGCTGCCGGACGGGCTGCTGGAGCTCAAGCGGCCCGGTGGCGGACCGGTGGAACGCGTTCTCGACGGAGACGGAGACGTCGTGGAGCGATGACCACGTCCCGCTCGACAGCGTCCTCGGCATCGGCCCGTCCGACGACTGGCTGTCCCTGCTGGGCACGCGCGATCTGGTCGAGGAGTGGGGCCTGCCGTCGCCCCTCGTCCCGCTCTCCGGTGACGGCCACCACTGGATCGCCCTCGGCTACCGGACCTGCGGCGAGTCCGGCGAACCGTCCGTCACATGGTTCGACGTGGAGGAGGACATCGAACTCCCGCTCGCCAAGGGCTTCCGGACATTCGTCGAGCGGCTGCGTCCGCCGCGGGTCAGACGTGTGTGGCCGCGTTCCTCTGCTCGCGTACGGCGATGCGGGCGAGTTTCGTCAGCATCATGCCGTTGCGGATGGAGACCAGGTAGTCGACGGGCAGGCCGTGCATGCGGGTGCCGGGGCCTCTCAGGGTGTGCCACTCCAGGAGGAAGAGGGTGTTCTCGCCCCAGGGGATCAGGTTCATGGCGATGCGGGCGGCGCCGAAGGGATCGGCCTTCGCCTCCAGCTCCAGGCGGCGTTCGGGCTCGCTGATGCGGACGACGCAGGTGTCGTCCAGGGTCACCGGGCCGACGCCGACCCGGACGCGGAGGCGGGCGCCGACGTCGGGCCAGTGCGGGTCGGCGGCGAGGATCTGCTGCGTGCCCGAGACCCACTCGCCGTAGCGGTGGCCGTCGGAGAGCAGGCCCCACACGCGGGAAGGCGGGCTCAGGATCAAGCGGCGGTTCCGGGACACTGCGACTGCCTTCCTTCGTCCGGGCTGGGAGCGCGCGGCGTGGGGCGCCTCGGCCGACGCTATCCGCTGGGTGCCGTCCCGGCGCGGACGACGGGCCGTGTGTCGCCGGGCGCGCGGTGCGGCGCGCACCGGGTCGGCGACTCCCGGATATGCGGCATATGCGATGCCGGCCGGGTCCTTGTCGGCGGCGGGCGGGGCCACGACGATGTGCGCCTGGAAGCCGTACGTCCTCGATGGGGAGGCCGAGTTGAGCGAGGCGACGACGCGGAGGAGCGGGCCGCGCGAGCCGGAGCCGGGATCGGGAGCGCGGGAGGCGGTGCGGGCACTGGTCGCGGAGTCGTGGCGGCGGTCCGAGCGGGCCCGGGTGAGCCGGGACGGGGCGGCGCCGACGGAGCTGGAGGAAGCGGAGGTGGCGGCGTACCGGGAGGGGCATCCGCTGGCCGCGGCGATGCCGGTGATCCGGGAGCTGCTCGGCGCGGACGCCCGGGACGGCGGGCATCTGCTCGCGGTGTGCGACGCGGGCGCGCGGCTGCTGTGGGTGGAGGGGGATCCGGCGACGCTGCGGCAGGCGCGGCGGATGAACTTCGTGGCCGGTGCGGGGTGGGCCGAGGCAGCGGCGGGGACGAACGCGCCGGGGACGGCGCTCGCCGTCGGCAGGCCGGTGCAGGTGGTGTCGGCGGAGCACTTCCGGCCGCCGGTGAAGGACTGGACGTGTGTGGCGGCGCCGGTGCACGACCCGCGCAGCGGGCGGCTGCTGGGGGCGATCGATCTCACGGGCGGCGCGCCGCTCGCGCACCCGCACAGTCTCGGTCTGGTACGGGCGGTGGCGCGGGCGGCGGAGGCCCAGTTGGCGCTGCTGGCCCCTCCCCCGCCGTCCGGGCGGCTCCGGCTGACCGCGCTGGGCCGGGACGAGGCGCTGCTGACGGTGGACGGGCGGCGGCTGTCGCTGAGCCGGCGGCACAGCGAGATCCTGGTGGTGCTCGCGCACCGCCCGGAGGGCGTGACGGGCGGGGAGCTGCTGACGCTGCTCTACGAGGACGAGTCGGTCACGCCGGTGACGCTGCGGGCGGAGCTGTCGCGGCTGCGGTCCGTGCTCGGTCCGGAGCTGCTGTGCTCGCGTCCGTACCGGCTCGCCGTGCCGGTGGACGCGGACTTCGCGGCGGTGGACCGGCGCCTCGCCTCGGGGGCCGTGGCGGCGGCCGCCGGGGAGTACGCGGGCCCGCTGCTGCCGGGGTCGACCGCGCCCGGGGTCGTACGGCTGCGGGAACGGCTGGCGGACCGGCTGCGGGCGGCGCTGGTGGCGCGGGCGGATCCGCGGCTGCTCGCGGACTGGGCGTACAGCGCGTGGGGCGAGGAGGACGTGGAGGTGTGGCGGGCGCTGTGCGCGGCGGTGCCGGCGGCGCAACTGGCACCCGTGCGCGCCCGGCTCGACGCGCTGGAGGCGGAACTGTGCGCCGGTGCAACGGGGTTGCAACGTCCGCTTCCGCACACTCGGCGGTGAGAGCGCGCCGGCCGGGACGCCGGGCGCCCGCCCTGTCCGGCCGCCCGTGCGCGCCCCGCTCCCGGGGCCCGGCGGTCCGGCTCCGTCCGACCCGCAGGAGGTCTGCCCATGACCCGCTACGCCGCACCCGGTACCGAGGGCGCGCTCATGGCGTACCAGCCCCGCTACGACCACTGGATCGGCGGCGCGTACGTCGCCCCGGCCGGCGGCCGGTACTTCGAGAACCCGAGTCCCGTCGACGGCAAGCCGTTCACCGAGATCGCGCGGGGGTCGGCCGAGGACGTCGAGCGCGCCCTGGACGCGGCGCACGCGGCCGCCCCGGCGTGGGGGCGGACGGCGCCGGCCGAGCGGGCGGGGGTGCTGCTGCGGATCGCCGACCGGATGGAGGCGAACCTGGAGGCGCTCGCGGTCGCGGAGACCTGGGACAACGGCAAGCCGGTCCGGGAGACCCTGGCCGCCGACATCCCGCTCGCCATCGACCACTTCCGCTACTTCGCGGGGGCGCTGCGGGCGCAGGAGGGCGCGCTCAGCGAGATCGACGAGGACACGGTGGCGTACCACTTCCACGAGCCGCTGGGCGTGGTGGCGCAGATCATCCCGTGGAACTTCCCGATCCTGATGGCGGTGTGGAAGCTGGCGCCGGCGCTGGCGGCGGGCAACGCGGTCGTGCTGAAGCCGGCGGAGCAGACGCCGGCGTCGGTGCACTACTGGCTGAGCCTGGTCGCGGACCTGCTGCCGCCGGGCGTGCTGAACGTCGTCAACGGCTTCGGCGAGGAGGCGGGCAAGCCGCTGGCGTCCTCGCCCCGGGTGGCGAAGATCGCCTTCACCGGTGAGACGTCGACGGGCCGCCTGATCATGGAGTACGCCTCCGCCAACCTGAAGCCGGTGACGCTGGAGCTGGGCGGCAAGTCGCCGAACATCTTCTTCGACGACGTGTGGGCGGCGGACGACGACTTCCGGGACAAGGCGCTGGAGGGCTTCACGATGTTCGCCCTCAACCAGGGCGAGGTCTGCACCTGCCCGTCGCGGGCGCTCGTCCAGCGGGGCTGCTACGGCGAGTTCATGGAGGCAGCGGTCGCCCGTACGGAGGCGATCGTCGCGGGCCACCCGCTGGACCCGGCGACGATGATCGGCGCGCAGGCTTCGGCGGAGCAGCTGAAGAAGATCCTCTCCTACCTGGAGATCGGCCAGCAGGAGGGCGCGAAGATCCTGACGGGTGGTCAGCAGGTGGGCCACGGCGGCGATCTGGAGGGCGGCTACTACATCCAGCCGACGATCTTCGAGGGCGACAACCGCATGCGGATCTTCCAGGAGGAGATCTTCGGCCCGGTCGTCGCGGTGACCTCCTTCACCGACTTCGACGACGCGATCCGCACGGCGAACGACACCCTCTACGGCCTCGGCGCCGGCGTCTGGACCCGCGACACGAACACCGCCTACCGCGCCGGCCGAGCCATCCAGGCGGGCCGCGTCTGGACGAACTGCTACCACGCCTACCCGGCCCACAGCGCCTTCGGCGGCTACAAGCAGTCGGGCATCGGCCGGGAGACCCACAAGATGATGCTGGACCACTACCAGCAGACGAAGAACCTGCTGGTCAGCTACTCGCCGAAGAAGCTCGGGTTCTTCTAGCGGCACGATAGAAGGCGCCTGACCTGGGGTTTTCCCCGGGTCAGGCGCCTTCTCGGAGCACTCGAGCCTTCCCACGGGGGAGGCGTCGAAATACCCCTCTTCTCCCAGTTCATCCCACCCGTATCCCAGTCCTGACCAGCAGTTCGCGAGCAGGCCGGGTCCGCTTCACGCTCACCCCGTGTCGTCGCCCTCGCCGCCTCCCGCAGCTCGGGACCCGGGCTCGGGCCGGTGTGGCAGTGCCCGGACACCGCCACCGGCGACTTCATGGCCCTGCCGGAGCCGGCGTACGCGGTCATCACCTGCCGTCCTTCATAACCCCAGCCCCGGCCACTGAACCGGTGACGGGCTGACGCGCCACAACGCCTGTGGCTTCGCGAGATGGCCGAGATCGCGGGCCCCGCCGTGGAGCGGGCGGAGATGTCAGCGGTGCGTTGGGGGCCGTTCGACCCCAGCGAGATGCCTGTGCTGTGGACCAGACTGGTGGTGTCGGATGTGGGAGGTCTCCATGAATGCCCAGCCGAGCGTCACCGCGACAGCCGAGCCGCTCCTGCTCGACGCGGCGCTGCCCGAGTTCCGGTTCTCCCGCCTGGAGTGCGCCGTGATCACCGCCGAGCCGGACGTCGTGTACCGCGCAGCCCGCGACCTGGACATGCTGTCCATACACTCGCCGCTGTTCGACGCGGTCATGTGGGCACGTGGCGTGCCGGACCGAGTGCGCCGTCGCCCCGTGGCCACACCGCCTTCGATGCGGGTGTCCGACCTGTTCGAAACCGCCGCAGCTGGTGATCGGGAGGACCTGGCTCAGCCCTGGGTCGCCCTGGGGGAGCGAGCGGGGCGCGAGATCGTCTTCGGGGCGGTCGGCAAGGTGTGGAAGCCCACCATCGAGTGGCGCCGCGTCGAACCCGGTGACTACCCGGGCTTCGCGGAACCCGGCTGGGCGAAGATGGCCGCCGCCTTCGTCGTCCACCCCTACGGCGCACGGCGGTCCCTCCTGACCTATGAAGCGCGTACCGCTTGCACCGACCCCGTTTCCACCACGCGGTTCGGCCGCTATTGGACGCTGGTTTCCCCCGGCGTCGGCATCGTGCTGCGCGGAGCGCTACGGGCGATCGAAGCGGCGGCGGAGACCGGAGAAGGAATCACCTGAGGAGATGAGCCGTGATGCGTGCTGTGATCGTGTACGAGAGCCTGTTCGGCAACACACGTGAGATCGCTGACGCGATCGGCGAGGGTGTGAAGGAAGCGCACCCGGACGCCGAGGTCGAGTGCGTGGCCGTGGCCGACGCCCTGCCGGAGCGCATCGGCCCCACCGACCTGCTGGTCGTCGGCGGGCCGACCCATATGCGGGGGATGACCACGGGGATGAGCCGGAAGATGGGGCTGAAGGGCGAGGAGCACGAGGCTGAGAAGAAGGAGCGTCCCTTCACACCAGAGGAGGGCGCCGAAGGTCCTGGCGTCCGCGACTGGTTCCACGACACGCTCCCGAAGGCCCACACCGGCACCCATGCCGCCGCGGCCTTCGACACCCGGGCGGACATGCGCCTGGCCGGCGCCGCCGCCAGCGGCATCGCACGTCGGCTGCGCAGCCACGGCTACGAACTCGTCGCGGAACCGGAGGGATTCATCATCGAGGACACCGAAGGACCGCTGCGCGAAGGCGAACGGGATCGCGCGAGGGCATGGGGCGCGGCCCTCCAGGTCGCCTGACTGATCCGCAAAGGAACCAAGACCCACGGGGACTGTGGCGGTTGAGCTGAAGATCAGGTGCGCGGAGATCCTGGCTGACGCACTCGCCAGCGCCGCCCGGGACTCGGGTGCGATCGGCGAAGCCGTGCTCCGCCAGCCAGAGCGCGACACGCCTTGCACCGGCCGAACAGGGCCCAAGGGGGGCCATCCGGCCCTCCTCTCCCCTCAAGGAACGAGGCCAGACTGGAGTGGAGTGGACTCCGGTGCGGAGGCCCCGTCTCGCTCTGGACCAGTTCGTCGGACACATGCTCGCCCACCGTGTCCTCTCCGTCCGTGCGCGGCTGTTGGATCTGCGCCCCGCACGGGAGCGGCCCGTAGATCCTCATCCCTCTGGGAGAACGTGATGACCGCCTCGCGCTACACCGTCAGCGACGTCATGACCCGTACCGCCATCGCCATTGGGCGTGACGCGCCGTACAAGGAGATCGTCGCGCTCATGGACCAGTGGAAGGTGAGCGCCGTGCCCGTATTGGAGGGGGAGGGACGGGTGATCGGGGTCGTATCGGAGGCCGATCTGCTACCGAAGGAGGAGTTCCGCACGGACGAGCCCCGCCCGGACGAGTTCGCCGCAGCGTCAAAGGCCGGAGCTCTGCGGGCTGGGGAACTCATGTCCAGCCCGGCCGTGACGGTCCATCCTGACGCGACGCTCGCCGAAGCGGCACGGATCATGGCGACGCGGAGGGTGAAGCGCCTGCCCGTGGTCAACGGCGTCGGCATGCTGGAAGGTGTGGTCAGCCGGAGCGATCTGCTGAAGGTGTTCCTCCGTACGGACGCCGAGATCGAGGAGGAGATCCGCCACTACGTCCTCGGCGAGTCGGCCGCCTCCGTGGGGCTGGAGGTGACCGTCGCGGACGGTGTGGCCACTCTCCGTGGGTCGCTTTCCGACCGGTCGCTGGTGCCTCTGGTCGCCCGCGCCGCGCGGGCTGTGGAGGGCGTCGTCGACGTCCGGATGGATCTCGCCACCCCTTGAGACGCTCCGTTGATGGACAATCCTGGTAGGGGCGGGCAACTACCCGACCGACCATAGGGGTGCCCATGACCGATCTGCCGGCAGCCACCGCACCTACGCGGGTGTTCCTTGTCGATGATCACGAGGTCGTCCGCCGGGGCCTCCGTGACCTGATCGACGACGAGCCCGACATGGAGGTGGTCGGCGAGGCGGCGACGGCGGAGCAGGCGCTGGCCAGGGGTCCCGCCCTGCGGCCGGACGTGGCGGTTCTCGACGTACGCCTACCGGACGGCGACGGCATCTCCGTGTGCCGGGAGCTGCGGTCCCGGATGCCCGAGCTGGCGTGCCTGATGCTGACGTCGTTCGACGACGAGGACGCTCTCCTCGACGCGATCATGGCCGGTGCGGCCGGGTACGTCCTCAAGCAGATCAAGGGATCGGACCTCGTCTCAGCCGTGCGGACCGTCGCCACCGGGCAGTCGATGCTGGACCCGGCCACCACAGCGCGGCTGATGCACTCGCTCCGAGACCCGGAGGCAGCGAAGCCGCCGGAGGACGAGCGGCTCGCGGCCCTCTCCGAACGGGAGCGGTCCGTACTCGACCTCATCGGCGAGGGGCTCACCAACCGGCAGATCGCCAAGCGGCTCTACCTGTCGGAGAAGACCGTCAAGAACCACATCTCACGGCTGCTCGGCAAGCTCGGCGTGGAACGCCGCGTACAGGCCGCCGTCATCGCCGCACAGGCCCACGAGCACGACGCCGGAGAGACGTAGCTCATTCCCGCTCGGTCGGCAGCGGGATGCGCCACTCGAGTACCGTGCCGCTGCCGGGCTCCACCCGGGCGCGCACCGACAGAGTGCCGCCCAGCCGCTCGGCCCGCTCAGACAGGTTCCGCAGCCCACTGCGCCTGCCGCCCTGCGGTATGCCCACGCCGTCGTCACTCACCGTAACCGCCAGGACTCCGTCCTCGGCGACGACAGACACCTCGGCTCGGCGAGCCCGAGCATGGCGGGCCACGTTGGTGAGGGCTTCACCGATGACAACGATCACCTGTTCGGCCGCCTCGGAGGGCACGTCCGTGTCGAGGAGGCCCTCCATGCGCAGGGCGGGGGCGAAGCCGAGCGTGGTCGCGGCCTCGTCCACCGCCTTGACCGCCCGGTTCCTCAGCTTCGGGACGGTGCCCGGCATGCTGTGTTCCCGGAGCCCGAAGATGGTCGACCGGATGATCTTGATGGTGGCGTCCAGGTCGTCGATCGCCCGTCCCAGTCGGTCCACGGCTTCCGGGTGCTCGACGAACCGCTGGGCGCTCTGGAGCGTCATTCCGGTGGCGAACAGGCGCTGGATCGCGAGGTCGTGCAGGTCGCGGGCGATCCGGTCGCGGTCTTCCAGGAGGATCACCTGCTCGGCGTCCCGCCTCCGGTCGGCCAGTTCCAGCGCCAGGGCCGCCTGCCCCGCGAATCCGGGGAGAGCGGTGATCTCCAAGCCGGTGAACGGGGGCCGTCCGTGCCGCCGCGCGAGGATCAGCACCCCGCTCAACCGCTCCTTGGTGCCGACCGTGACCGCCACGGCCGGCCCGAATCCCTCCCACCGTTCGGGCTGCACCCTGATGCGCGGCTCGTTCTCGACGTCGGCGACCGTGACCAGGCCCTCCTGAGCCAGGGCAGCCTCGGCCAGCGTTCCTTCACTGGACGGCAGGACGACGCCCCGGTGCGCTTCGGCCCCCTCGCCGCGGGCGAGCGAGCCCCGCAGTTCACCGTCGGCGCCCACCAGGTAGAAGACCCCCATGTCGGCTGCCGCGATGTCCACCGCCTGCTCCAGCATCTCGTCGAGGACCTCGGTCTCCTCTTCGCCGGACAAGAGGGCGCTGGTGAGATCGGAGCTTGCGGCGAGCCACCGCTGCCGGAGGCGGCCCTCCTCGTACAGGCGGGCGTTCTCGATGGCGATGCCGGCCGCGACGGCCAGGGTCGTGACGACCGCCTCGTCCTCGGCGTCAAAGTCCGCGCCTCCGCGCTTCTCGGTGAGGTAGAGGTTGCCGAAGACCTCGTCGCGGACCCGGATGGGCACGCCGAGGAAGGTGTGCATCGGCGGGTGGTGGGGCGGGAAGCCGTACGAGACGGGATGCTCGGACAACTCGGAGAGTCGCAGCGGTTCGGGGTTGCGGATCAGCTCACCGAGCAGGCCGTGCCCGGAGGGCAGGTCGCCGATCCGCGCCCGCAGGTCGTCCCCGATGCCGACGGGGAGGAACTCCGAGAGCTTCCTGTCGTCCCCGATGACGCCCAGGGCACCGTATTCGGCGTCCACGAGGGTGACGGCCGCCTCCACGATGCCCTTCAGCACCTGAGGCAGGTCGAGTTCCCTGCCCACGGACATGACGGCTTCCAGCAGCCCATTGAGGCGGTCCCTGGTGCCCCTCACCTCGTCGATACGTGCCTGGACCTCGTCGAGCAGCTCGTCGAGTCGCAGGCGCGGAAGCCTGCTGTCCGCCGGCACCGGCCCCTCGTGCTCCATCACCACCTCCGGCCGCGTCGAGCGCACAGTCCTCGCCTGACGAGCACATACTCACGGTAGTTCCGGTGTCTCCGGCGCTCCAGCCGGATGCGTCCCGCGGAAGGCGGTGCGGACGAGTCTCGCGGCAAGGAACGCCGCGGGGGCACCGGCCACCGCGATCCCGACGCCCGCCCAGCCGAGCGGTTCGGTCTCCAGGACCGAGCTCAGGAAGGGCACGTACAGCGCCGCCACGGCAAGCAGGGCGGAGGCGAGGACGGACAACGGGAGGAACGGGTTCTTGCGGGTGAACAGCCGGGAGCGGAGTCCCAGGACGGCGCCCAGCTGTGCGGCGAGCAGCGCGAGGAAGAGGACGCTCTGCCAAGCGAGGTCGAGTGCGCGGGCGCCGAGTCCCGCGCCGAGCGAGACCGCCGTGACGACAGCGGCCAGGACGAGCAGGCGCTGCCAGGCACCGCCGCCCAGGATGTGCTGGTCCGGCGGGCGAGGCGGTCGTCGCATCGCTCCCGGTGAGGCCGGCTCGGCGCCCATGGCGACGCCGGTGAGGCCGTGCGTCAGGAGGTTGATCCACAGGATCTGGCCCGCTCGCAGGGGCAACGGCAGCCCGAGCAGCGGGCCGATCAGCATGACGAGGATCTCGGCCGCGCCGCCGGCCATCCCGTAGACGAGGAAGCGCCGGATGTTGTCGTAGACGCGCCGTCCCTCGTCGACGGCCGCCACGACCGTCGACAGCTCGTCATCGGTGAGGACGAGGTCAGCGGCCTGCCGCGCGACTTCCGTGCCGCGCGCGCCCATGGCGACGCCGATGTCGGCGCGGTGCAGGGCGGGGCCGTCGTTGACCCCGTCACCGGTCATCGCGGTCACCGCTCCCCTGGCGCGCCACGCCTCGACGATGTCCAGCTTCTGCTGGGGGTCCGTACGGGCGAAGACCCGCACCGAGGTGAGGTCGGCGACCCGTCCCGCGGCCACGTCCGCCCCTGTGACGACGCGGCCCTCCGACGCGCCGCCGTCGCCCGGGAGCGCGACATGCGACGCCACCGCCCGAGCCGTCGCGGGGTGGTCGCCGGTGGTGAGGACGGCGGTGATCCCCGCCGCCCGGCAGGAGGCGAGGGTCGCTGCGGCATGCGGTTTGGGCGGGTCACTGAGCGCGACGAGGCCGAGGAGAGCGAGCCCCGACTCCGCCGCGGTGACCGGGTGCGGGTTGTCGTTCCGCGTCCCCGATGCCACCGCGAGCAGGCGGTATCCCCGGGCAGCCAGGCGCGCGGCCTCTTGGCGAGCCTCCGCGAGCGCGTCCGGAGGATCGGACAGGACGGCCGGGTCGAGGACGGCTTCGGGGGCGCCCTTCAGGCAGACGAGCACCCCGTGTCCGCCGGTCTCGTGGAGTGTGGTCATGCGTCTGCGGAGGCTGTCGAAAGGCGCCTCTCCGATCCGGGGACGGGTGAGCGCCAGTTCTGTGGGATCCGGGCAACCCGTCTTGGCCGCTGCCGTCAGCAGAGCGGCCTCCATCGGGTCGCCCAAGGCCGTCCAGCGGCCGTCGGGCGCCTCGTCATCCGCCGGGCGCAGCGTCGCGTCGTTGCACAGCGCGGTGACCGTCAACAGCTCACGAAGCGGCTCGAGCTCGTCCGCCTCCGCCGGCCTCCCGGCGACCAGGACCTCGCCCACGGGTTCGTACCCCACACCCGAGAGCTCGGCGCTCACGCGCGGCGTCCACACGTGCTGGACGACCATGCGGCCCTCGGTCAGAGTGCCGGTCTTGTCCGTGGCGAGGACGGACACCGAGCCGAGCGTCTCCACCGCAGGAAGCCGCCGCACCAGGGCGTGCCTGGTGACCATGCGCCGGGCCCCGAGAGCCAGGGCCAGAGTCACGACGGCGGGGAGGGACTCGGGGACCGCCGCCACGGCCAGGCTGATGGCGGTGACCGCCATCGTCCCGAGCGGCAGCCCTCGCACCAGGCCCAGGGCGAACACCAGGACGCACAGGGCGAGTGTCACGGCCGCGAGGACGCGCCCGAGGGCGGCGAGTCGGTGCTGCAGCGGGGTCGGCTCACGACGTTCGTCGAGGAGAGCCGCGATGCGGCCGAGCGCGCTGGACGCCCCGGTCGCCGTGACCACCGCCACGCCCCGGCCTCGGACGACGACGGTGCCTGCGCTCAGCGTCGCACCCGGATCCTTGTCGACAGGCACGGACTCCCCCGTCAGCATGGACTCGTCCACCAGCACGGATGACGCCTCGGCGAGGTCGGCGTCGGCGGCGACGATGTCGCCCTCACCGACCAGGAGGACGTCACCGGGGACGACCGACGCGGCGGAGAGGTCGCAGACTGCGCCGTCGCGCCGTACGCGCGCGTGGGGGGCGGTGAGGGCGGAGAGCGCGGCGACGGCGTTGTCGGCGCGGATCTCCTGCGCCACCCCGACGGTCGTGTTCACGAGGACGACCATCCCGATGACGATCGCGTCAGGATGGTCGCCGATCGCGAGGGTCAGCACGACGGCCCCGAGGAGGACCATGATCAGCGGGTCCGTCAGCTGGGCCAGGACCCGCTGGTGCACCCGTACGGGCTTGCTCGCGGTCACCTCGTTGGGTCCTATGTCGGCGAGGCGGCGGGCGGCCTCCTCCTGGGTGAGTCCCGTCGTCTCGCGCACCCGTACGGGCGCCCGGTCCGCTGCCGCCCTGGTCATGGCCTGCTCACCCTGCGGGAACGGTGATCACCGGGCAGTGGGCACGGTGCAGCAGCCCGTGGACGACGGAACCGACCCGCATCCCTGTGTACCCACCCCGGCCCCGACGGCCCACGACGACGGCCAGGGCGTGTTCGGCGGCGTTCGCGAGCGTTTCGACGGGGGAACCGGTCGACACCTCGTGGGTGAGTCGGACGTCGGGGTACTTCTCCGCCCAGCCCGCGGTGGTCTCCGAGAGGAGGCGGCGCTCGGCGTGGAACAGCGTGTCACCGCTGTGCAGGGAGAAGACAGGGGGCTGCCAGACGGCGATGGCCCTCAGCGCGCAGCGCCGGAGGTCCGCTTCCTCGAAGGCCCAGGCCAGGGCTGCTCGTGAGGACTCGCTGCCGTCGACGCCGACCACGAGGTAGGGCGTCTCCTGCGTGACGTGCTCCGCGTCGCCCACGACGACCACTGGGCAGTGCGCCTTCGCGGTGACCGGGACGACGAGGGAGCCGGCGCTCAGGAACTCCTCGGTACGGCTGAGGTGCCGGGAGCCCAGCACGACCATGCCCGCCTCCTGTGAAAGGCCGGCCAGAACTGCTGCCGGGAACCCGTCGAAAAGGGCGGAGGTGGCCTCGACGCCCGGCTGCCGGGCCTGAGCCCAGGCGAGTGCGGTACGCAGGGCCTCGGTACCGGCCTGCCTCTGTGCCAGGCGACGGGGGGTGTCGTCGACGTGTTGGGTGTCGTGCCGCGGTGGTACCGCGACCACCAGGCGCAGTCCCACGCCTCGCAGGTGAGCCTCGTCCACCGCCCAGGCAAGGGCCAGGTGCCAGTTCTTGACCGGGTCGATGCCGATCGCGATGTCGCGTCGGGCCGTGGTGCGTGTCATGACGTGCTCCCGTGTCCGGGCCCTTGCCGAGGGATGAGCTCCACGGGGCAGTGGGCGTGCTGCAGCAGGCCGAGCGTGGTCCGTCCGATGGTGGGCCCGAGATAGCCGGGCGACCGCCGGCCTCCCACGACGAGCAGGTCCGCGTGACGCGACGCCTCGACGAGAGCTCCGGGCACACTGTGGCTCTTCTCGCCGTCGGCGTGCACGGTCAGTGCCGGAAACTCGTCCCGGACGGTGTCCGACACCAAGGACAGCGCGCGTACGTGATCGCGGGCGACCTCCTCGCCACCGTTGCGCAGCAGAGCCCGCGGCCCGCTGGACAGCCCCGTACCCCAGATATGCAGGAGTCGTACAGGCGCCTTGCGCAACAGGGCCTCGCGAGCCGCCGCACGGGCACAGCCCACGTCGGCCTCGTCCCGGACCGCCGCCAGGACGACGCCTACCTCGGCGGGCTCGGCTGGTTCGGCCGGCTCGGCCCCGCGCACCACGACCACGGGCGTGGTCGCGCCGGCCGCGACCTCAAGGCCGACCGATCCGAGCAGCAGTGACGAGAATCCGCCGAGGCCGCGGTGTCCCACGACGATCGTGCCGGTGAGAGCGGCGGCTCGTCGCAGACTGCCCGGGGCAGCGCCATCGGTGAGTTCTGTGACGACGGTCAGCTCGGGGTGGCGCGCCGTGACCGCCTCGGCGGTCCGGTCGAGCAGTTCCCGCCCCGCCTGCCGGCTCCTGACGATCTCCGTCTGGGGCAGGAACGGAGCCGACGCGTCCGTGTCAGCCGCATGGACGAGGCAGAGCGTGCTGCCCCGCCGGGCTGCCTCCGCCGCCGCCCACATCGCCGCTGTGCTTGCGAACGGTGATCCGTCGACGCCGACGACGACCCTGCCGAGGCCGGGACGGGCCGTGGTTCCGTCCATGGTTCCTCCTCGCACGGTCCGGGGGACTTGATTCCACCCTGGCAGTCGGTGCCGGGCGGCCGGAGGGCCGCTGGGGCCAATGGCGGGACCAAAGGTCCCCACCCGGGCCGGTCGGGGTACGGAGGGGCAGTGACGTGCCCGTTCGGTCCTGCCCTGGGACCGTTCGGCCCTCGCCGACCCCAGGCGTGCGTTGGAGGCTGGTCACACGGGACAGACACCTTCCGGACCCCCGACAGGAGGCGCCGCGATGAAGCACATGAAGATCGGCGGTCTCATGACCAGCAACGTGGTGTCCGCCGTCCCCGCGACGTCGTTCAGGGAGATCGCGAAACTGCTCGCCGAGCACGACATCACCGGGGTCCCCGTGCTGGACGAGGACGACCACGTCGTCGGAGTCGTCTCCGAGAGCGACCTCCTGGCCCGCCACGAGCTGACCGCACGGGATTTGATGACCACGCCGGCCGTCACCGTCCACGCCGAGGAGACGGTGGCCGACGCGGCGCGGCTGATGGTGCGTCGCGGAGTCGAGCGCCTCCCCGTGGTCGACGTGGAGGAGCGACTGGTGGGCATCGTGACCCGCCGTGACCTGCTCTGCGTCTACCTCCGCCCGGACGCGGAGATCCGGCGCCGCATCCGCGAGGACGTCCTCACTGATGCCATGGACCTGCCCGGGGACGCGGTCGACGTGCACGTCCTCGACGGCGTGGTGACGCTCGCCGGTCGTGTCCGGCGACGCGGCCAGGCCCAGATGCTCGTCGAACTCGCCGAGCGGGTCGACGGTGTGGTCGCGGTCGTGGACCGGCTGTCCTTCCATGAGGACGACACGCGTCTCACGTCCTCCACCCGGACTCCGCACGACTTCTCTTGGTGACTCACCGCAGACAGGACGAACCGTGTCTACCACCGCTCTGACCCGACCCCTCGTGACCTCGCTGATCGAGGACGCCGTCACGGCTCCCTCGATGCACAACGCACAGCCGTGGAAGTTCGTCGCCAGGACGGACACCGGTGTCATCGAACTGCACGGTGATCCGCGGCGCGGCATGCCGCACGGAGACCCCGATCACCGCGCCCTGCACCTCGGCTGCGGCGCCGCCCTGTTCGGTCTGCGGGTCGCCGCCGCGTACCGGGGCCTGCATCCGGTCGTGCGGCTGCTGCCGTCCCCCGGAGATCCCTGGCACTTCGCCGACGTGCGGTTCACCGGCCCCGATGACGCCGACAGCGATCTGGGCGGCCTCCATGCCGCCCTGGCGCGGCGGCACACCAGCCGCTTCCCGTTCACGGAGGAGCGGATCCCCACCGAGGTGATCGACGGACTCCGTGCGGCTGCTCTGCTCGAAGACTGCAGGCTGGTCGTGCCGGGCGAGTGGCATGCCGTCATGGTCATGGGTCTCGTCCACGCCTCCGCGCTGTACGAAGCAGCGGACGAGGCCGTACGTGCGGAGATCGCCGCCTGGACACGCACCGGTGAGGCCGGGGAAGGCCCCGCCACCGAGGGCATCCCCGCGTACGCCCTCGGCCCGCGGCAGTACGACGTGACCTCCCCCGTCAGGGACTTCGACTCCCGTCGGCGGGTGCCCGGCCGTGATGCGGCCCGTTTCGAGAAGAGGCCGCAAATCGCGCTGCTCGGCACGCCGAGGGACGCGCCGGAGGACTGGCTGAAGGCAGGCCAGGCCCTGCAGCGGGTCCTTCTGCAGGCCACTCTCGACGGTCTCGCGACCTCGCTCATGTCCCAGCCGCTGGAATGGCCCGAGCTCCGCTCCGACGCCCGCGATCCCGGCGCGGTCGGCGGTTTCGTCCACATGGTGATCCGCCTGGGCTACGGCCCCGGGGGCCGTGCCACGCCGCGCCGTCCGGTCTCCGAGGTGCTCGCCTTCGACTGAACCGCCTCGCACGGACGGATCCGCTCCTCACAGCCGGAACCAACGCTCCTGTCCGGGTGCGACGGTGACCCTCCGGTCGCCCGGGAGGAAGACGGCGAGCGGGCCCGCGGACGAGGCGGGTACCCGGACGGCCAGCCGGCCGGGCAGCATCCGCAGGCGCACTCCTCGATGGCGGCCGACGCACAGGGTGAAGGCGAACCTGGGGATCTCCGCCAGCGGCACCGGGGCCACCCGAAGCCCTTCCGGTCCGGTTTCCAGGCCGGTGATGCCACGCTCGACGAGGTCGATCGTGCCGGCCATCGCGCCGAGATGGACGCCCTCGCCTGTCGTTCCGCCCTCGACGTCGGCGACGTCGGCGAGCAGGGCCTCCTCGCAGTACCGCCAAGCCTCGGGACCTTTCTGCCGGGCCAGGACCCAGCCGTGGACGAGGCTGCTGAGCGTCGAGCCGTGGCTGGTGCGCCGCAGGTAGTACGCGACGGTCGCCCGCCACACCTCGTCGTCCAGCTCGTACCCGAGCCGGTCGAACAGGCCGTACAGCTCATCGGGCCGGAAGAGGTAGCCGAGCATGAGGGTGTCGGCCTGCTTGGACGCCTGGTAGCGGTTGACCGTGTCGCCCTCGGCTTCGAGGATCCGATCGAGGCGGCGGATGTCGCCGTACCTCGCCCGGTACGCCTCCCAGTCGAGCTCCGCCAGCTCGCCGTAGCCCTCGAACTGACTCACCACGCCCTGGTGGAACGGCACGTACAAACGGCGGGAGACGTCCTCCCAACGGGCGAGTTCGCCTGCGTCCAGCGACAGCTGCTCCGAGAGCTCCGAGCGCCGGGCCCCGGGCAGTTCACCGAGCAGGTCGAGGCCGCGGGCGAGCACCCAGGCGGCGGTCGCGTTGGTGTAGGCGTTGTCGTCGATGCCCGGGGCCACGGCACCGGGATAGGCGTCGTGGTACTCGTCGGGTCCCACGACCCCGCGGATGCGGTAGCGCCGCAGGGCGGGGTCGAAGTCAGCAGCCCCGGACCAGTAGCGGGCGACCTCAAGGAGGATCTCCGCCCCGGCAGAGTGGAGGAAACCACGGTCTCCGGTGGCCTGCGCATACCGCCAGACGTTGAACGCGACGGCGGAGCCCACATGGCGCTGGAGCCGTGAGTGATCGGCCAGCCAGCGTCCCGAACGCGGGTTGAGGTGCAGGGTCTGCGTCTCCTCCCGTCCCGAACTCGCGCTCTGCCATGGGTACATCGCCCCTTGCCGACCGACGAGACGGGCGGCCTCGCGCGCTACCGGCAGTCGACGGTGCCGGTACATGAGCAGCGCTCGGGCCACCTCGGGGAAGTGCAGGTCGAGGTAGGGCAGGACGAAGAGCTCGTCCCAGAAGACGTGCCCCCGGTACGCCTCACCGTGCAGTCCGCGCGCGGGCACACCCACGTCCAGGTCCGCCGTGTGCGGGGACAGCGTCTGAAGCAGGTGGAAGACATGCAGCCGCAGGATGCGGCCCGCCTCCCCGGGCACATGCAACTCGCCCTGTTCCCAGACGCGCCGCCAGGCCGCCTTGTGCGACGAGAGCAGGCGGGGGAAGGCCGGAGCACGAGCGATCGCGTCGACGGCCGCAGGAAGCGGGGCGACGGCGGGCCGGTCCATCGAGGTGTGCAGCGCGAGAGTCTTCACGACCATCGCCGAGCGGCGGGGAACGACCGGCAGCCGGTACGTCTGCACGGTGCCGGCCGCCGTGGCCGCCTCGCGCGCGGGCTGCGCGGGGCGGGTGACCGTGCGCACGGCCATGGCGACCCTTATGCCCGGAGCGGCCGTGCGGCAGGAGATCCAGGCGACGCCGTCGGGCTCGAATCCGGACCGGTGGTCCGTGAGATGACGTCCGTCGAGGTGCCGGTAGCGCTCGACCCCGGCGTTGGTGACGGCACCGTCGAGGACGGACCGAACCTCGATCGAACCGCTCCAGCCGTAGGCGCGGAACAGGGTGCACTGGGCCGCGAGCCCGGGGTCTCCCATGTGCACCACGCGGATGTGGCTGACGCGTAGGCCCCGACCGCGGGCGTCCTCGAAGAACAGGCGCCGGGTGAGCACACCCGCGCGCAGGTCGAGGTGGACGTCGTAGTGGCGCAGTTCTACGGCATCGGGCGTCAGCCAGTCACCGGCCGGACCGTCGTCCGGTAGGCAGCGGTAGCGCAGGTGCGTCCAGTTCGGAAGGTTGACGAGGTCCTCGTTCTCGACCCGCTCGCCCGCGACGACCGAGGTGAGCCGGTCGTAGCAGCCGGCCAGGTAGGTGCCCGGGTAGTGCGTGGTCCCGGCGGTGCACTCGGGAGCGGACCCCCGGGTGGCGAACCGGCCGTTGCCGAGCGTGCAGAGCGCTTCCACCAGCCGCTCGCGCTCCGGCTCGTAACGGTCGTAGCTCCACGTCCAGCCGGTGGTCATCCGCGCTCACCCCACACGCTCCGGACCAGCGTCATAAGATCCGGGACCACCAGGTCTGCCCCCTGCTCCCGCAGGAGGGCGGCGGTGCGCGGAAGCGGAGTGCGGTCGACGCCGACGACGAGACCGAATCTGCCGCGACGCCCCGCCACGACCCCGGCGAGTGCGTCCTCGACGACCGCGGTTTCCTGCGGATGGGTGTCGAGGAGGGCGGCGGCCCGCAGGAAGAGCGCGGGATCCGGCTTGCCGGCGAGGCCGAGCCGGGCGGCGTCCTCGCCGTCGACGATCACGGCGAGGAGACCGTCGAGTCCCGCGGCACGGATCAGTTGCCGGGCGTGCCGGGAGGCCGACACCGCGGCGCACGGGACGCCCGCCGTGCGCAGGGCCGCGAGGGCCGGCCGGGCGTCGGCGAAGGCGGTGACGCCTTCCGTACGCAGCAGCTCGACGAACGCCTGTTCCTTGTGTGCCGCGACGCCCCAGACCGTGCCGCAGCCGGGCGCGTCGTGCGGCTCTCCCACGGGGAGGTGAAGGCCGCGGGCGCTGAGGAAGGCCGCGGCTCCGTCGTACCGGGACCTGCCGTCGACGAGCCGGCGGTACTCGGCGTCCGCGTCGAAGGGCGGCTGTGTCCCGCTGTCGGGCGCGAGCTGGTCGAGGCAGGCGTCGAACGCGATCTTCCACGCCGCCGCGTGCACGACGGCGGAGTCGAGCAGTACGCCGTCGGTGTCGAGGACGACACCGTCCGGCGGCCGAGAACCCGGGCCTCGGCCGTTCATCAGGCCACCGGCGTGTCAGGGAGGCTCACAGCCGTGTGCTGCGGGCCGCCCAGGGCGACTTTGAGGGCGCCGGTCTCGGCCGCGTCGCCGAAGACCCCGTACGCCTCCTCCATCTGCCCCAGCTCGAACCGGTGTGTGACCAGATCCGCTGACGGCAGCCGCCCGTCGGCCATCATGCGCAGCAACATGGGCGTGGACGAGGTGTCCACCAGACCGGTCGTGATGGTGACGTCCTTGATCCACAGGTCTTCGAGGTGGAGGGCCGCCGGCTTGCCGTGGACACCTATGTTGGCGATCCTGCCACCGGGCCGGACCATCCGTGTGCACATCTCGAACGCCTCCGGAACGCCTACCGCCTCCATGACGACGTCGGCGCCGAGGCCGTCGGTCAGATCCGCGACCAGCTGTTCCGGGCCCTCGTCCGCGTTCACCGTGGCGTCCGCGCCGAGGGTGCGGGCGGCGGCCAGCCGCGACTCGGCCAGGTCGACGGCGACGATCCGGCCCGGGCTGTAGAACCGTGCGGTGGTGATGGCGGCGAGACCGATGGGGCCCGCGCCGACGACGACCACGGTGTCGGCGGGGCGCACGGCGCCGTTCAGAACCCCGACCTCGTAGGCGGTGGGAAAGATGTCGGCGAGCAGGACGGCGTCGAAGCTGTCGATCGTTTCCGGCAGCGGGTGGACGGACAGGTCGGCGAAGGGCACACGGACGTACTCGGCCTGGGTGCCGTCGACGGTGTGGCCGAGGATCCAGCCGCCTCCGCCCCGGCACTGCCCGTAGCGGCCTTCACGGCAGAAGCGGCACCTGCCACAGGCGGAGATGCACGAGATCAGGACGCGGTCGCCTGGTCGTACCGTGCGGACGTCGCTTCCGGTCTCGACCACGGTACCGACCGCCTCGTGTCCGAGGACCCGGCCGGGCGTCACCTCCGGGACGTCCCCCTTCAGGATGTGCAGGTCCGTGCCGCAGATGGTGACCACGTCGACCCGCACGATCGCGTCGCCAGGCTCGTTGATGACCGGGTCGGGCACATCCTGCCAGTCCATACGGCCCGGCCCCCGGAAGACGAGTGCCTTCACGACGTCCACCCACTTCCCGTTGCGCGTCGGTGCGGTCCTCGGCACCAGGCTCCGCGGAGCCTCCCTGCGGCGCATGAGCCGGTCGGCCCACGAAACGGGCCCGCATGGACCCTCTGGACCGGCTCGGGCGGATGCGAGGGTGGAGACCGGCCCCCAGCGAAGGAGGGATGGCCATGTCCGAAGCAGCCCCCAATCCCGCTCCCACCACCCCGCGCCCGGCACTGCTCAGCTTCCTGGGCGGGGTGGGTACGGTCACGGGCAGCAAGTTCCTGGTCGAGAGCGACCATGCGCGGATCCTCCTCGACTGCGGTCTCTTCCAGGGTTTCGCGGCCCTGCGGCGCCGCAACTGGGAGCGGTTCGCCCGCGACGCCGCGGACGTCGACGCCGTGGTCGTCACCCATGCCCACCTGGACCACTGCGGCTACCTGCCGCGCCTGGTCCGGCAGGGTTTTCGTGGACCGATCCTCACCAGTGCCCACACCGCCCGGCTCGCCGGGATCGTGCTGCGCGACAGTGCCCGCCTCCAGATGGAGGCCGCACGGCACGCCGACGAGCACGGCTGGTCCAAGCACCGCCCGGCCAAGCCCCTCTACGACGACTCCGACGTCGAGAAGACAGTGGCGTTCTTCGACCCCGTCGCGGTCGACGAGGACGTCGAGATCATGGCCGGCAACCGGCTGACGCTCCACCACGGCGGGCACATCCTCGGGTCGGCATGGGTGCACCTCACGCTGGAGGACGGTCACACTTTGGCCGTCTCCGGAGACCTGGGCCGCCCAGGACACCCGCTTCTCCTGCCGCCCGAGCCGTTCTCGGGCGCCGACGTGCTGCTGATGGAGTCGACGTACGGCGACAGGCGCCACGACCAGGAGTCCGCCCGGTCGGAGTTCGCCGCCGTGATCGCCCGGACGCTCGCCCGCGGCGGCACCGTCGTCATCCCGGCCTTCGCGATCGACCGCACCGAGGTCGTCCTGCACGAGCTGAGCCGGCTGCGCGACTCGGGCATCCTTCCCCGGTCGGTCCCCGTGTACGTGGACAGCCCCATGGCCCTGGCAGCCCTCGACGTATACCGAGATGCGGTGCGCGAGCAGTCCACGGAGCTGCGGCCGGAGATCCTGGCCGAGGGAGAGGCCGCACTGAACCCCGAACCGTTCCTCGCCGCCCGGACGGTCCAGGAATCCATCGACATCAACAGGACGCACGGCCCCGCCGTCATCGTCTCCTCGGCCGGCATGGCGACCGGCGGCCGCGTCCTGCACCACCTGCACCGACTGCTCCCCGATCCGCGCAACGCGGTCGTCGTGGTCGGCTTCGCCGCGGCCGGCACCCGGGCGCGGGACCTGGTGGACGGTGCCCGGACGCTGAAGATGTTCGGCGAGTACGTGCCCGTACGGGCCGAGGTCGCCGACGTGCCCCACTTCTCGGCCCACGCCGACGCCGGCCAGATCATCGACTGGCTGCGCGGCGCCCCTCCCCCGCACACCACCTACCTCGTCCACGGCGAACCGGCCGCCTCCGAGGCACTACGCGACCGCATCGACCACGAACTGGGCTGGACGGCCGTCGTACCCCGCTCCGGGGAGGCCGTCCTGGTCCGCTGAGGCGGGCCCTTCGGTCCCCCGGTGTGACCTGCGCGGCCCTCCCCGTGCCCGCACGCGGCGCGGGAGCCTGTGAGGGAAGGGCTGGAGGACATCATGACCACCACGCGGACGCTGCTGAACGAGCTCTCCCCCGAGGCACGTGACCGGCTCCTGGAGCACTCCCACCCGGTCCGCTTCCCTGCGGGCACGCCTATCTTCCACGAGCGCCAGCATGCCGACCGCTTCTGGATCATCGAATGCGGTCGCGTCGAACTCGACATGCACGTCCCCGGCCGCCGAAACGCCGTCGTGGACACCCTCGCGTCCGGGGCCCTCCTCGGCTGCTCGTGGTTGTTCCCGCCTTACCACTGGCACCTCGGTGCCACGGCGACCACCGAGGTGCGTGCCCTCGAGTTCGACGCGAGTGCGGTCAGGGAGCTCTGCGCGGAGGACCTGTCCGTCGGCGAGGCCGTGTTCGCCTGCGTCGCCGCGACGATGGCGCGTCGGCTCCTTTCCACCCGCAGCCGTCTTCTGGACGACCTCATGCCGCGCCTCGGCGCGGAAAGCCTCGCGTACGCCCGCTGAGGAGAGAGAGTCATGACCACCCAGCCGTTCACCGTCGCCGACGTGATGACCAAGAAGGTCGTCGCCGTCCTGCCCGGCGCGGAGTTCAAGGAGATCGTCACCACCATGGAGCGATGGAAGGTGACCGCCGTGCCCGTGGTCGAGGGCGAGGGCCGCGTCGTCGGCGTGGTCTCCGAAGCGGATCTGCTCCTCAAGGAGGAGTTCCACGACCACCGCCTCGGCCTCGTCGAGCAGATGCGACGCCTGGACGCCACCGCCAAGGCCGGCTCCCGCCGGGCCAAGGACCTGATGACCTCGCCCGCTGTCACCGTCGCCCCCGAGGCGTCACTTCCTCAGGCCGCACGCCTCATGGCCGCCCATCGCGTGAAGCGGCTGCCGGTCGTCGACGCGAGCGGCGTGATCCAAGGAATCGTGAGCCGCGCCGACCTCCTCAAGGTCTTCCTCCGCCCGGACGACGACCTCGCCGCCGAGGTGCGCCACGACGTCATCGAGCACCTGTTCCCTCTCTCCCGCCACCAGGTCGCCGTCCGTGTCGACGGCGGCGTCGTGACCCTTTCCGGCGAGGTCCGCGACAGCACGCGCATCCCGCTCGCGGAACGCCTGGCACGGGCTGTCGAGGGCGTGGTGGACGTACGGTGCGAGCTCATCGCCCAGGACGCAGGAGGTGACGAGAAATGAGGCACCGCAGCGTCGCAGATCTCATGACGCCCACGGCGGTCAGTGTCGTGCCGGACACGACGTTCAAGGAGATCGCGCGGCTTCTGGACGAGTTCGACATCACCGCAGTGTGTGTGGTGGACGAGTCGAACCGGCCACTGGGCGTGGTCTCGGAGGCGGACCTGGTGCGCCGCCGTGCCGCCGGGGCCGGGCTCGACACCGCGGGCGCGCTCATGTCGAGTCCCGCCGTCGTCGCCCGACCCGAGTGGAGCGTGGTGCGCGCCACACGCGTGATGGACCGGGCCGGCGTCAAGCGCCTGCCCGTGGTCGACGACGACGGGCAGCTCGTCGGCGTGCTCAGCCGCAGCGACCTCGTCCAGCTGTTCCTGCGGAGGGACAGGGCTATCCAGGAGGAGATCGTCGAGGACGTGATCACCCACACCCTGGGGCTGAGCCCATCAGCCCTCTCGGCGGAGGTCACGGACGGCAAAGTCACCCTCAGCGGCACGGTCAGCCGCCGCAGCCTCGTTCCGGTGCTTCTCCGGCTCTGCAACAGCGTCGACGGTGTCGTGGGGGTCGTCGACCGGCTCACGTACGAAAACGACGACCTGACGAGGACGTGACGATCATGGACTCCCTGATCCTCGGCCTGAACCGCTGGGACCTTCGCGTCGCCGCCTACGCGAGCCTCATGACGGACACCTACCCGCCCTTCCGCCTCGACCAGGGTGGTCACGAGCCGACCGTGGGTGCCGCGCGCTGACGGCGCCGCCTGGCGCGCCGGAGCTCGTCCGTGCCCCACACCAGGACCGGAAACGTCGCGATGAGCAGGATGACGTCCAAGGGGAGGGCTGCCGTGCCGAAGAGGTGCTGGAGCGGTGGCGCGTAGACGAGCGCTGCGGTGAACGCGAGCTCGAATGCGATGCCGGCGAGGAGCAGCGGGTTCGAGAACACCCCGATGTCCCGCAGCGCGGCGTGGTCGGTGCGGGCAGCGAAGGCGGTGCCCACCTGGCAGGTGACGATGCCGGCGAAGGTGGCCGTCGTGGCCGTCACGTAAGCGTGGTGCAGGGGGCTGCCCGTGCCCGTGGGATCGCCCGGCTGCCAGCCCGCGCGCCAGAGCACGTAGAAGAAGCCGGCCATGACGAGGGCCGCCGACACCAGGCCCAGGTAGCCCCAGCTGCGGACGAGCATGTCGCGGGAGATCACGCCCTGGTGCCGTGGCCGGGGCGGCCGCTGCATGATGCCCGGCTCGGAGCGTTCCCGGCCGAGGGCGAGGGCGGGCAGCGTCTCGGTGCCGAGGTCGATGGCGAGGATCTGCAGGACGGTGAGGGGAAGCGGGACGGCGCCGGCGGAGAGCGCGAAGACGAGGAAGGGCACGATCTCCGGGGTCGCGTGGGCGAAGATGTAGACGATGAACTTGCGGACGTTGTCGTAGACGCGGCGCCCGGACTCGACCGCGGTCACGATGGTGGCGAAGTCGTCGTCGGTGAGGACCATGGTGGCGGCCTCGCGGGCCACGTCGGTGCCGGAGCGTCCCATGGCCACTCCGATGTGGGCGCGGTGCAGCGCGGGGGCGTCGTTGACCCCGTCACCCGTCATGGCGACGATTCGGCCGTGGGCCCGCAGGGTGTCCGCCACCTTGAGTTTCGTCTCGGGCGAGGAGCGGGCGAAGACGATCTCGGCGTCGCCCTCCACGAGGAGCCGGTCGAGCTCGTCGTCGCGCAGCGACTCGGAAGCCGCGACCACGTGCAGGCCGGGCACTCCGATGCCCACCTCCCGGGCCACCGCCGCGGCGGTGGCTCCGCTGTCCCCCGTCACGACGTGCACTCGCATCCCGGCCTCGTGGCAGCGGCGGACGGCCTCCGCCACCTCGGAGCGCGGCGGGTCGTACAGCCCGACCAGACCGAGCAGTCCCAGTTCCGATTCGGCGTCCTGGCGGTGTGATGGCGGATCCGCGCCCGACGGCAGGTCCCGCGCGGCGACGGCGAGGACCCTCATGCCGCCCTGGGCCAGCTCCTCCGCCGCGGAGCGGGCCGCGTCTGTGGCCGAGCCGGGAAGGACGCGGGCCAGGATCGCTTCCGGTGCTCCCTTGGCGACGATCCGCAGGCGACCCGTCGCCTCGTCGTCCTGGACGACCGACATCAGCCGCAGTCGCGGATCGAAGCGGAACAGTCTGCGCCGTCCCGCGTCGCGCCGGGCGAGATCCACCGGAGCCCCGTGGTCGGCGGCCCCGGTGACGAGGGCGGCCTCGGTCGGATCGCCGTGCAGCTCGCCCTCCTCCTCGCGGGTGACGGTGGTACACAGCGCGCTCGCCCGCACCAGCTCCTGCGCCCAGGGGCCGGGTTCCGCTCCGTGCTCCGCGGTCCAGAGAGCCCTCAGACGCATGCGGTTGCGGGTCAGCGTGCCGGTCTTGTCCGTGCAGATGACGCTCGTGGAGCCGAGCGTCTCCACGGCGCTGAGTCGTTTCACCAGGGCGCCCTCGCGGGCCAGCGCGCGGACCCCGACGGCGAGGGCCAGCGTGATGGTCGGCAGCAGTCCCTCGGGGACGTTGGCGACAAGGAGCCCGATGGCGAACATGAGGGAGTCGGTCACCGGCAGTCCGACAGCCACTCCGACGACGAGGAACAGGGCTCCCATGCCGGTGGCGACGCCGGCGATGAGCCAGGCGACCTTCTTGACCTGTCGTTCCAACGGGCTCGCCTCGCGCCGGGTCCGTTGGCTGAGGGCGGCGATCCGGCCGATCTCGGTGTGGTCGCCGGTGGCGAACACGGTGGCCCGGGCCTGTCCCTCGACGCAGGTCGTCCCGCTGAAGACGAGGTTCGGCTCCTCCAGCAACGGGGCGCCGAGGAGTCCGGCCGCGGCCATGCGTTCGGCGGGAACGGACTCCCCCGTGAGCATCGACAGATCGACCTCCACTCCGCCTTCGGTGACGCGCGCGTCGGCGGGGACCTTGTCGCCCTCTTCCAGGAGGATCACGTCGCCCGGCACCAGGTCACGCGCCTCCACGGTGAGGGGCCTGCCGTCGCGCACGGCGAGGGCGTGCTCGGGCAGATACCGCGCGAGGGTATCCACCGCCCGCTCGGCCTGCTGTTCCTGAAGCAGCGCGAAGGCCGCGTTGACGGCGATGACCGCCAGGATCGCCCAGCCGAGCACCCCGAGATCCGCTACGAAGGCCAGTGCGGCGGCGGCCCAGAGCAGCAGTGCGAGGGGGTGTACCAGCTGCCCGACCAGCTCCCGCGCGAAAGAGGAGCGGGCCTTGCGTCGTACCTCGTTGGGCCCGTGAACGGCGAGCCGGCGGGCGGCCTCGCGGGCGGACAGCCCGTCCGGCCCGGTGGCGAGTTCCCGACGCAGCCTGGGCAGGGGCTCGCTGGGGTCGAAGGGCAGCGCCGGGGCAGGGGTGGTGCTCGGATCCGCTGCGGTTCGGCCGGCAGCGCGGTCAGTCATCGTCGCCCCCGGCATCACTTCCCCGGTGCAGGCGGCCGGACCACACGGGTTCCACCTGCTCCCACTCCCGTTCCCAGGCCGCGAGCCGGTGTCCTTCGCTCCGCCGCCGTACGAGGAGGACCACGCCGGCTCCCGTCGCCCCGACGGCACCCGCTGCCGCGATACCGCCCGAGAGAGAGGTGAATGCCCGGTCCGCAGCGCTGCCCGGGGGTCGGGTGGGGGATCCCGCGTCGTCCACCCAGATCGTCACGACGCGGCCCGGGGGCGTCCTCGGCGGGACATGGATCGTCCCTGAGCGGCGGACGTGCTCCGGCTGTTCCCACGCCGCCGGTGCGAGGGCCTGCGGCTTCGTGCCGTACCCGGCGGCGGGTGTTTCCTTGGCCGGCCCTGTGGTGGTCGCCTGCACCTGATGACGGTGGGCGGCGAGTTCACGATCGGCCCTCGCTCCGGCGTTCCACAGCATTCCGCCGGCCACGGCGCCGCAGACCATGGCGATGATCAGGACGAGGGCAAAGGCGGCACGCCCGCGGGATCCTTCCACAGGCGGGCCGGACCCACTGCCCGAAGGCTCCTGGTGAGTCATGCCGCACCTCCCGTCGGGTGTGGCCGGATGAGGAACTGCGACACCGCTCAGGGGGTGGCGTCCAGTTCCGTTCCGATGTGGTGGGTCATGCCCGGATCCGTTCCGGACTTAGGGGTTCACGACGTGGCGCCTTCGGGCGGGGTGCCGCCTCGCTTCACCGGGATGGTGCGTGCGGCACCGGTCTCCTGCTCGGGCATCGGGACGCGGATGGTGAGGATGCCGTCCTCGTACGACGCCTCGACGTCGTCGGCCGGGATGGTGGCCGGGAGACGCACGGTCCGGCGGAACGATCCGTAGCGGAACTCCGAGTGCTCCTTGTCCTCCTCGCTCTCGCTGTGTTCCGCACTCACCGTGATCAGGTTGTCGTCGACGGTGATGGTGAAGTCGTCGGGGTCCATTCCGGGCAGTTCGGCCCGCAGCACGTACCCGCCGGCGTCGCTTGACACCTCCACGGGAATGGAGTGAGCAGCCGTCGCGGGTCGCCACCCGGGCAGCCCCGGAAACTCCCGGTTGAACCAGTCGTTGAAGTCGGGGAAGAGGCTGTGCCTGCGTTCCACCTTGCCTCCGGCCATTGTTCTGCTCCTCGTTCCCGGGGCCCAGGGCGGTCGCCGTGGGCCCGATTCGGTACGGACGGGCGGTGGACCGGGGTACGGGGCCGGTCCGACTCCGTAACCCCATCGTCCGCCTGCGAGGTCACGTGGCGCAGCATCCAAGGGGGCTGTCCGACGGGGCCGAACGGGCCGCACCGGGACCGACTGGCCCCTTGCGCCACGGTTCCGGTGCTTTCAGCGGCAGATCTCCTCGACGAAGTGGCCCACTCGTTCCTCGGGCAGGTGCCGGGCCAGGTCCGCCTCGCTGATCATGCCGACCAGGCGGTGGTCGTCGATCACGGGTACGCGGCGGACGCGGTGCTCCTGCATCGTGCGGAGCACCTGCTCGCTGTCGGCGTCCACATCGACCGTGATCGGCTTGCCCTGGGCGAGGAGTCCGGCCGTCATGTGGTGGGGGTCCTTGCCCTTGGCGAGGCACTTCACCACGATGTCCCGGTCGGTGATGATGCCGTGCAGCCGGTTGTCCGGCCCGCAGATGGGCAGTGCGCCGACATCCAGTTCGCTCATGCGCCGTGCTGCGTCCATCAGGGTTTCGTTCTCCTGCACGCAGCTCGCACCGGTGTGCATGATCTCCCTTGCGGTCGTCATGGCCGCGGCCTCCTTTCAGGCCCCCCTCACTCGTGATCCGGCCGATACGCCGTTCCTTCAGAGATCAGAGGAAGAGCGTCGACACCCTGATGGTGTGCACCGGGCGCAGGGGAAGCCTGTTCGTTCCCTCTGCGGGTGGCTGGTGCTTCTCGGGGCGACCGCGGCGCGTGTCTGTGGCCGCCGGTCGACCGGGCTTGGCCGTCGGCCCGGCGTCCCGGGCGAGTCGGTGCCGTGTCTTCCTGGGCATGGTCACTCCTCCCTTCCTCCAGTGCCCCTTTCAAGCGTCGCCTCCGCGCGGGCCACGTGCCGTTTGACGGCTGCGAAGCTGTCCGGCGCCACGGAGATGGAGTCGAGGCCCGCGTCGACCAGGATGGCGGTGAACGCCGGATCGTCGCTGGGCCGCTGCCCGCACAGTCCGACAGGGCGGTCGGCCGCGTGGGCTCGGGCAGCGAGGACCTGGACACTGCGGACGACGGCGGGATCCCGCTCGTCGAAGACATGGGCGAGGGCCTCGGAGTCGCGGTCGACGCCGAGGGTGAGCTGGGTGAGGTCGTTGCTGCCGATCGAGAACCCGTCGAAGCGTTCCGCGAAGTCCTGGGCGAGGATGATGTTGGCCGGTATCTCCGCCATGACGTAGACGCGCAAGCCGTTCTCACCTCGTACGAGTCCCTCCTGCGCCATCACCGCGAGTACCTGGTCCGCCTCTCCGAGGGTGCGGCAGAAGGGGATCATGACGACCACGTTCGTCAGTCCCATCCCCTCACGGACCCGGCGCAGCGCACGGCATTCGAGGGCGAATCCCTCGCGGTAGCCGTCGCTGTAGTAGCGGCTCGCACCACGCCAGCCGATCATCGGGTTGGACTCGTCCGGTTCGAAGGGCCGGCCGCCCAGCAGCTTGGCGTACTCGTTCGTCTTGAAATCACTGGTCCGGACCACGACGGGGGCCGGCCAGCGGGAAGCGGCGATCCGGGCGATCCCGTGGGCCAGGCGCTCGACGAAGTACTGTCCGCGGTCGAGGTACCCCTCGGCGAGCCGGCCGATGACATGACGGTCATGCGGATCGAGCCGCTCCGGGTGCAGCAGCGCCATCGGGTGGACCTTCACCTGGTGGGCCACGATGAACTCAAGACGCGCGAGACCCACTCCGTCGGCGGGGAGCCTCCACCAGCGGAACGCGGCCGACGGGTCGGCCAGGTTGAGCATCACCCGGGTGCGTGTGGCGGGCAGCTCCGCGAGGTCGGTCAGGATCTCCTCGTAAGCGAGCAGGCCGTCGTGGACCCGTCCGCGCTCGCCCTCGGCACACGACACGGTCACCTGCCTGCCCTCCTGCAGAACCTGGGTGCCGTTGCCGGTGCCGACGACGGCGGGGACACCGAGTTCGCGGCTGACGATGGCGGCGTGCGAGGTGCGTCCGCCATGGTCGGTGACGATCGCCGACGCCCTCTTCATGACCGGTTCCCAGTCGGGGTCGGTGACTCGGGTGACGAGAACTCCGCCCTTCGGGAAGCGGTCGAGGTCGACAGGGGCGTCGAGGGCGACGACGGGGCCCTGGCCGATCGCCTCGCCGACCGCGATGCCCTCCACGAGTGCTTCACCGGGGACGGCGGTCAGCCGGCAGCGGCGCAGGGTCGTGGACCGCCGGCGCGACTGCACGGTCTCAGGGCGCGCCTGGACGATCCAGAGTTCGCCGGTGAGGCCGTCCTTGGCCCATTCGAGGTCCATGGGGCAGCCGTAGTGCTCTTCGATGGCGGCCGCCCAGGCGGCGAGCTCGCGGATCTCCGCGTCGGCGAGTACCCGTTGGTTCCGCTCGGCGTCGGCGGTGTCGAGGGTGCGGGTCAGCCCGGTGTCCGCGTACACGGTCTTCAGCCGCTTCGTGCCGATCCGCACATCGATCACGGGGTTCAGTGCAGGGTCCTTCACGCTCGGTTTGAACACCGTGTACTCGTCGGGGTCGACCTGGCCGCTGACGACGGTCTCGCCCAGGCCCCAGGCGGCACTCACCACGATCACCTCGGGGAAGCCGCTCTCCGGGTCGAGGGTGAAGGCGACCCCGGCCCCGGCGAGGTCGGAGCGGACCATGAGCTGGACGCCGACGGAGAGGGCGACGGCGAGGTGGTCGAAGCCCATCCGCTCGCGGTAGTCGATCGCCCGGTCGGTGAACAGGGAGGCGTAGCAGCGCCGGCACGCCGCCAGGAGCGCCTCGGGTCCTCGTACGTTCAGATAGGTCTCCTGCTGTCCGGCGAAGCTGGCCTCGGGCAGGTCCTCGGCCGTCGCGCTGCTGCGCACGGCCACTTCGGGTGTCTCCCGGTCGCTCTCCTCGGCCAGCCGCTCGTACGCGGTCAGGATGGCGTCCCGCAGGGGCTCGGGCAGCTGCTGCGCGAGAAAGAGCGAGCGTATGGCCGCGCCGACCTCATCGAGCGGGGCGCCTTGGTGCAGGCGGTCGATCTGCTCCTCGACAGAGTCGCGCAGTCCGTGGCTCGCGAGAAGTTCCTCGTACGCCTCGGCGGTAGTGGCGAAGCCCGGCGGTACGCGTATGCCCGCATCGCCGAGCCGGTTGGTCATCTCTCCCAGCGAGGCGTTCTTGCCTCCCACCCGGCCGACATCCGAGCGGCCCAGCTCCGTGAACCGTACGACGCGTCCCATCGGTCCCATGACATCCTCCGTGCTCCGTGGTCTCGGGCGTCCTCAGTACGGGAGCTGTCGGCCGGACGGGGTGCGCAGATCGAGGGGCCTCGGCCTGCGGGGCTCTCGGGGCCGGGGGCTGATCCGGATGCGCTGCATGGTGCTCACCTCTCCGGGGAACCGGCGGACGGACCGGGGTCGTCCTCTCGCCCCACCGTCCCGCGCGGAGGCCGTAGCGCCCCAGTGCCGAGCGGGTCAGCGGGCGGGGGCCGGTCGGGTCGTACCGGAACGGGACCGATCGGCCCATGCAGGGTTGCCGGTCCGCCCCTCGCGCCACGGGAGAGGGACGGTGATCACGGGACACATGGCGCGGTGCAGCAGGCCGTGGACCGTCGAACCCAGCCGCATGCCGGAGTAGCCGCCGCGGCCTCTGCGGCCGACGACCAGGGCGAGGGACTGCTGGGACGCCAGGGCGAGTTGCTCGACCGGGTGTCCTCGAACGACCTCTTGGGAGATGGCAACGTCCGGGTACCTCTGCGCCCACCCGGCCACTGACTCGGCCAGCAGCCGACGGCGTTCGGCCAGCCCCTCGGCCACATCGTCGTGGGCGAGGACGGACGGGGGCCAGACCCAGACGGCGCGAAGTCGCGCCTCGCGCATGCTCGCCTCTTCGACGGCGAAGGCGACCGCGGCCTGTGAGGACTCACTTCCGTCCACGCCGACGACGAGGGTCGGTGGGTGCACGGCGCTGTGTTCGGGTTCGCGGACCACGACGACGGGACATTCGGCCCGCGCAGTCAGCGGGACGACCACGGAACTCTCGCTGAACGCTTCGGCCGCCCTGCCAAGACGGCGCGAGCCCACGACGACGAGTGCGGCGTGCGCCGCCAGGTCGTGGAGCACGGTCGCCGGCACACCGTTCACGAGTTCCGTCGCGGTTCGCAGACCGCCGTGGAGTTCCCGTACGAGGTCTTCGGCGTTGGCGATCGCCGACTCCGCCCGGAGCCGCAGGGCGCTCTGGTGGGCAAGCGCGTCGTAGCGGAGCCTGTCGTGGGCGGGCGGTACGGCGACGACGAGGCGGAGCGCCAGCCCTCTTCGTACGGCCTCGTCGGCGGCCCAGACGAGAGCGGGGATCGACTGCTCCCGGGGGTCGATTCCGAGCAGTATCTCGTTCACGTCTTCTCGACCCGGGTGGCGAAGGCGGGTGGGACGATCTCCACCGGTGAGTGGGCGTGGTGGAGCAGGACGTGGGCGACGCGCCCCAGGGACGGGCCTGCGCCCAGAACACGGTGTTCTCTGCCCATCACGAGCAGATCGGTGTGGGCACTCGCCTCCACCAGGATCCCGGGCGTGCTCGTGCCCGTCTCGACGTGATGGCTGACGATGAGCCCGGGATAGAAGTCACGCACGCGGTCGGCGAGCGCCTTGATCTCGTGCACGCGCTGCCGCGCGATCTCGTCGAGGTCGTCCAGCATGGTCGCGACCATGCCGACGTGGGTGAGCACGTTCCAGACGCTCACCAGTCGCAAGACCGCCTTGCGGGCATCCGCCTCGGCAGCCGCGACGAGCAGCCACCCGAGATCCGAGGCGCCGTGCACGGCTGCCGTCACCGAGCCGGACTCGGGGCGGTCGCTGTCACCGCGGACGACGATCACGGGCGTCTCGGCGCGGGCTGCAACGCCCAGACCCACGGAGCCGAGCATGAGCGCGGAGAAGCCACCGAGCCCCCGGTTGCCCACCACGATCGTGCCCCGGTGGCCGGCGGCCGCCCGGAGGCCGGCGACCGGCTCCTGGCGGCTCAGTTCTTTTGTGACGGCAAGGTCCGGAAAGCGCTCCTGGACCGTGCTCGCGGACTCGATCAGCAGGTCGCGGCCCGCTTCGCGTATCGCCTGGATCGTCTCGGCATTCGCGAAGAGGGCCCGGCGGTCGGTGTCGGCGGCGTGGACGAGATGCAGGGGCCGCCCCCGGCGGTCCGCCTCGGCTGCGGCCCAGAGCACGGCCGTGCGCCCGGAGGGGGACCCGTCGACTCCCACGACGACGTTGCCGAGCTCCGGTCGAGCGGGGATCTCGCTGGTCATGGCTTCCTCCTCCGAGGTACGCCCCTCGCAGGGGCACGTCCCAAGGGGCGACACCTCCCACGCTGACACCGTGGTGGGCATGCTCGCGATGGGCCGTTCGGCCCCGATCGAGACCTGCCCGGCCCTGCTGCCGGGAGGCGCGGCACCACCAGCCTGGAATTCGGGATGTCCTCTCCGATCCGGACCTCGCGCGGAACGGAGCGGACACGACTGAGGAGGCATGCCATGACTGCTCAGGTCACCGTCGGTCTGGACGGCTCGAAGGAAAGCCTCGCCGCCGTGGGCTGGGCGGCGACGGCAGCGGTGCTGCGTGAAGTGCCCCTCCGGCTGGTGCACGTCGAGGAGTGGCCGAACACCCCTGAGGTGCCCCTGCCATACGCCCGCACCATGGGCGAGCGGAGCGAGAGTCTCCTGCGGGATGAGGCGGACCGCGTGCGGAAGGACCACCCCGGCCTCGAAGTACTCACGGAGCGTGCGCGGGGTCGGGCGGCCGAGGAACTGACGGCCGCCGCGAACGAGGCGGATCTGACAGTGCTCGGATCGCGTGGGCTCGGTGGCGTCCGGGGCTTCATCGTCGGCTCGGTCTCCCTTGCCGTCGTCGGCTCGGCGCGCCGGCCCGTCGTCCTCGTGCGCGCGGAGGGCGCCCCCGTGACTCCCGAAGGCGGAATCGTGGTCGGCGTCGACATCTACCACCCGTGCGAGGCCCTGCTCGCGTTCTCGTTCAATGAAGCCGCCCGCAGGAACACGCCGCTGCGCTTCCTGCACAGCTGGACGCTTCCCGCCTCGTACGGCTACGCGGCCGTCATGGATCCCGGGATCGGCGAGGAGCTGGGCGGCCAACTCCTCGGCGGTCTCGACGACCTGGTGGCTCCCTGGCGGAAGCGGTACGCGGGCGTGGACGTGGCGGCCACGGCCGTGGTGGGCTCGCCTGCCTACCAGCTGGTCGAGGCGTCACAGACCGCGCAGCTCGTCATCGTGGGACGCCGGAGCCGGAAGGTCCCCCTCGGCGCGCATCTCGGCCATGTCGCCCACGCGGTCATCCACCACAGCCCCGCGCCGGTCGCCGTCGTCCCCTTGTTGTGAGCGGACGGCGACGACTCCACCGTTGGCCGGCGCGGAAAGACACCATCTCGCTTGCCGCGCTCTACCGGAGCGGGAGAGCGAGGCAACTGACGGACCGGCACTCGCGATCGCTCGCGTGGCGCGACGTTCCCGAGACTCGGCCTACGCAGACCGCGATGCGCGCGACGGCCCTTGATCGGCAGACCCCGACGGCGTGCCGGGCGCGCCCGGCACGCGGATGCGGCGGCCGGTCACGCGGCGCGGCGAGAGCGTCACCATGGTGTCGCGCCCCTCCCCGGCCCACGGCTCCGGGCGGCCGGCGTCCGTGATCCTCTGTACCGAGGTCTCGTCCGACACCGTGCGTACCGGACCGACGAGGAGCACGCTCCAACCCTGGCTGAACGCTTCGTCCAGGCGGTCCTCCTCGAAGGCGACCTCGGCTCCGGACGCCGAAGCGCGCGCGAGGGCCGAGTCGGCGGCGGTCATGAAGACGATCTCCCCGTCGACGACTCGGTAGTTCACAGGGAAGACCGCCGGGCCGTCCTCTCCCTCGACGGCGATCCGGCCGACGCCGTGGCTGTTGAGCAGTTCCCAGCATTCGGCCTCGCCGATCTCCTCCATCCGTGCCCGGTGTCCCGCGTTGCCTCCTCCGGGCGCGAGGTCCGACCCGTACCCGGTGAGATCCTGGACGGTGGTCTCCAGGGCGTTCGCGAGCCTGACCAGGAATTCGCTCCCCGGCATCGGCACCTGCTCCTCGACGTAGGCGATGAAGCTCGGTGCGGAGCCGGCTCGTTCGGCCACTTCCTCCCGGGACAGGCCCAGCTGCGTGCGCCGGGCCGCGACGCGGCGGCCCAGGTCGCTCGTGACGTGCGGCGCGTGCCGGTCATCGGCCGTGTTCATCACCGGTCTCCTTCCCTGGGCTCCGGATTTTGCTGGGGTACGACGGCGACCGGACACGAGGCATGGTGCAGGGCGCGGTGGGCGACCCTGCCGAGTTCCAGGCCGACGAGTCTGTCCCTGCGTCGTGCCCCGACGACCAACAGGTCGGCGGCGGCCGAGCGCTCGGTCAGTACCGTGTGGGCGGGGCCCTCGACCGAGCTCCTGCGCAGGCGGACTTGGGGATGTTCGGACGCCGCGGCCTCAAGGGCCTTGTCGAGCAGTTCGGTGGACTCTTCCGCGAAATAGGCTCCCCCGGCGCGCTTCATCAGCAGGTGGTCGGCCGGTCCGTGCGCCGGTCGTCGCCAGGCGCGGACGACGTCGAGTTCGGCGTCCCGGACCGCAGCCTCACGGAAGGCGAACCGCACGGCCGGCGAGTCGATGTCGTGTTCTCCGACGCCGAGCAGGACGCGCCCGTGGCGTGCCTCCAGTGCCTGCCGATCCCCACGGACGACGACGACCGGGCAGTGGGCCCGGGCGGCCACGACGAGGCTGACGGATCCGAGCAGAAGGTCGGCGAACTCACCGCGCCCTCGGGACCCGACGACAAGGAGGGAGCCGTCCCCTCCCTCCCTGAGCAGCCCGGTGGAGGCGTCCTCAGCGAGGACGTCCGTGGTGACAGGGAGGTCGGGCGCACGGCGCCGGGCGCGTTCGGCCGCGATGCCGGCGATGTTCTCGGCGAGGACCTGGCCCGAGGGCCGGTCTGTGGCCCAGGTCGGCACGACTCCTTCGTACCGCTCCCACATCGAGGCGTGGACGATCCGTAGGGAAACCCCGTGCCGTACCGCTTCGTCGACGCCCCAGTCCAACGCCGTGAGACTGGCATCGGACCCGTCGACTCCTACCACCAGGGGCGACTCCATCGTGCCCACCGCCTTCCGGGTCGAGTGGTGACCTGCTGCCACGCTCGCACCGGGTGGCGGGCGCTGGGTAGGGCCGGTCGGCCCCGGGCGTGGTCCGCCCGGACCACGCGTGACTCAGAGCGCAGAAGCACCGGAGGCCGGTCATGAAGCACCCACGTACCGTCGACGACGTGATGACCCATGCGGTGGTCTCCGCCAGGCTCGACGCACCGGTCAAGGAGATCGTCCGGTCCATGCGGCGCTGGGGCGTGAGCGCGGTTCCCGTGCTGTCGGCCGAGGGGCGGGTGGTCGGCGTGGTGTCCGAGGCGGACATTCTGTGTCGTCAGTCGGGGCGACCTGCTCAAGGTCTACCTGCGCTCCGACGCCGAAGTCGCCGAGGACGTGAGGCACGAACTCCTCACGCACCTGTTCCCGGAAGGCGACACCGCGCTCACCGTACGGGTCGCGGCCGGCGCGGTGACGCTCACTGGGCGCCTGCCCGAGTCCGTATCTGCGGATCTGGCTCTGCGGCTCGCCCGGGCGGTCCCCGGCGTGGTGGACGCGGCCGCGGAGTTCACGACCGCGTAGCGGCCTTCGCGTCATGCGTCGCGTCATGCGCCGGAAAGTGCTGGACCCGCGCGTCCGGGCCCGGGAACACCAGGGTCACCCGGCCCGTGTCCGACCATCGGACGTCGAAGGGGGGAGTTCCGTCGGTGTGGTGCAGCCCGACGATCTCACCGTCACGCCCCTCGTCGCCGACCGTGGCACCACCCACGATCAGCCGGTCTCCGACATGAGCCCACAGCCCGGCGCGTGGCCTCTCCTGGGCTTGCCGTGTTCCGGTCGCAGTCATCGCTCTCGCCTCCCGGCCCCGCGCGCCCGGCCGCGGCCTCCCCGAGACCGGTGCTCTCGCCTCCACCGTGCGTCCTGGCCGGCCGACCGTCATAGGGGCGAACAGTCCCGGAAGGGGACCATTCGGCACTGCCCGAGGGTGGGCTTCGCGCAGCAGGGTGAGATCTACCGGGGCCGCCACGTCCCGTGAAGGAGGACCGTCATGCAGCACCGTACGGTTTTCGAGGTGATGACCCACTCCGTGGTCACTGCCGCCCCGCAGACCTCGTTCAAGGAGATCGCCCGGCTCTTCGCCGAAAACGACGTTTCGGCGGTCCCGGTCGTCGACCCGGACCGACGCCTGCTCGGCGTGGTCTCGGAGGCCGACCTGCTGCGGACCACAGCCGAGCTCCCCGATCCGGAGGGCCGCCCAACGGGCGTCCGATTGCTGTCCCAGGAGAAAGGGTCGCCCGATGCGGAGACGGCCGCCCAGCTGATGACCTCGCCCGCTGTCACGGCCCAGCCGAACTGGAATCTCGTCGAGACGGCCCGGACGATGCACCGCAAGGGGATCAAACGGCTGCCCGTCACCGACGAGACTGGTCGACTCGTCGGGATCATCAGCCGCAGTGACCTGCTGCGCCCCTTCCTGCGCAGTGACACCGCGATCCGCGACGAGATCGAGCACGACGTCCTGTCCGACACTCTGCGCCTCGCCCCCGACACGATCCGTGTGACTGTCGACGACGGAGTCGTCAGGCTGACGGGCCGAGTCGACGAGCGCGCCGACATCCCCGTGATCGTGCGGCTCTGCCGCTCGGTCGACGGAGTGGTCGCCCTGCACGAATCGATCGAGTACTCCTACGACAACCTCGCGCTCGACGTGGAGCAACCGCGATGAAGGCCCTGTGGGTGGCCCCGGTCATGCCCGACTACGAGAGTGCCCGGGACACGTTCTCCTGGCGGCGCGCACGGTCCCGGCTCGCCGGGCTGCCGGACGGCGGCATCAACATCGGGTACGAGACCGTCGACCGGCACCTGCGGGAGGGCCACGGCGAACACGTCGCGCTGCGCTGCATCGCCCGTGACGGATCGGTGCAGACGGTGACCTTCACCCGACTCGCGGCCGAGAGCTCCCGCTTCGCGCACGTACTGGAGACACTGGGCGTGGAACGCGGCGAGCGGGTGTTCACCCTACTCGGCCGCCGGTTCGAGCTGTACAGCACCGTCCTCGGCACGCTGCGTGCCGGAAGAGTCCTGTGCCCCCTGTTCACCGCCTTCGGACCCGAACCCGTCGCGCTGCGCATGGGGTTGGGCAACGCCAGGACCCTGGTCACGACCCGGGAGCTGTATGAGCGCAAGGTGGCCCCGATACGGTCCCGACTTCCGCACCTGCGCCACGTCCTGCTCCTCGACCCCGGCACCGACCCACCCCCGGACACCCTCTCCTTCCCCGCTCTCACGTCCGCCGCGCCGGACGAGTACACGGTGGGGCCGACCGATCCGGCCGAGCCGGCACTGCTGCACTTCACCAGCGGCACGACGGGCACGCCCAAGGGCGCGATACACGTGCACGAGGCGGTCCTCGCCCATCACGTCACCGCCGCCTATGCCCTGGATCTGCACGAGGGCGACGTCTTCTGGTGCACGGCCGACCCCGGATGGGTCACCGGCATGTCGTACGGCATCATCGCCCCGCTCACCCATGGGGTGACGACCGTCGTCGACGAAGGGGACTTCGCCCCCGCCCGCTGGTACGGGATCCTCGCCGACCAGCAGGTCACCGTCTGGTACACGGCCCCGACCGCGCTGCGCATGCTCATGCGGGCCGCGCCACGCGGTGGCGACGCGACGCCTGCCACGCGCCACGACCTCTCCGCCCTCCGGTTCGTCGCGAGCGTCGGCGAGCCGTTGAATCCCGAGGCCGTGCACTGGGGCCAGGAAGCGCTCGGGCTACCGGTCCACGACACCTGGTGGCAGACCGAGACGGGCGCCATCATGATCGCCGACTTCGCAGCCGATCCCGTACGGCCCGGTTCGATGGGCCGACCGATTCCCGGTGTCGAGGCCGCCGTACTGGCATGCGGCGAGGACGGGCGGGCCGCTGTCACCGGCGGGCACGTCCAGATCCTCCAGGAGCCGGGTGCCCAGGGCGAGCTCGCCCTGTGGGCCGGCTGGCCGTCGATGTTCCGCGGTTACCTCCACGAACCGAGCCGGTACGAAGCGTGCTTCGCGGACGGGTGGTACCTGACGGGCGACCTCGTCAGCCGCGACGCCGACGGCTGGTACTGGTTCGTGGGTCGGGCCGACGACGTCATCAAGTCCGCGGGGCACCTCATCGGGCCGTTCGAGGTGGAGAGCGCGCTCATGGAGCATCCGGCCGTCGCCGAGGCCGGTGTCATCGGACGTCCGGATCCGCTGGCCGGTTCGATCGTCAAGGCGTTCGTGCTGCCGCGCCCCGAGTATCCGCCCAACGACGAACTGGGGCGCGACGTCATGGCGTTCGCCCGACGGCGCCTCGGCCCGGCCGTCGCTCCCCGGGAGATCGAGTTCGTCGAGGACCTGCCCCACACCCGCAGCGGCAAAGTGATGCGCCGCCTGCTCCGAGCCCGAGAACTGGGCCTGCCCGAAGGCGATGTGTCAACGCTGGAGGCACCCGAACCGGCCGGGACGGTCGGCATGTCCGGGAAGGAGCCGTGATGGCCACCGCACACGACGGCATGTCCGCCGGGACGTCGCAGAAGAAGCGTCACCGTCGCACTCGTAGAGCCGCGACACCCTCCCCCGCTCCTGCGGCATCCCACGACCTGGACCTCCTGCGGCAGATGCTGCTCATCCGGCGGTTCGAGGAACGGTGCGTCGAGCTGTACAGCGCGGCGGCGATTCGGGGCTTCGTCCACCTGTACATCGGCGAGGAGGCGGTGGCGGTCGGCGTCCACCAGGCGCTCGACGAGCGGGACGCGGTCGTCTCCACGTACCGCGAACACGGCCACGCGCTGGCCCGTGGGGTACCGCCCGAGGCCGTGATGGCGGAGATGTACGGGAAGACCACCGGGTGCAGCCACGGCCGCGGCGGCTCCATGCACCTCTTCGACTCCGACCGCCGTTTCTACGGCGGCAACGCGATCGTCGGCGGCGGACTGCCGCTCGCGGCCGGTCTTGCCCTCGCCGACCGGATGCGCGGCGAGTCCCCGGTGACCTGCTGCTTCTTCGGTGACGGGGCCTTCGCCGAGGGCGAGTTTCACGAGACCGCCAACCTGGCGGCCCTCTGGGAACTGCCCGTGCTCTTCGTCTGCGAGAACAACCTGTACGCGATGGGGACGGCCCTCGCCCGCGAACACGCACAGACGGACCTCGCCCTGCGGGCCGCGTCGTACGGCATGGCGGCCTGGGCCGTGGACGGCATGGACGTACACGCCGTGGAGAAGGCGGCACGCGGGGCTGTCGAGTCCATGCGCGCCGGCAACGGACCGCACTTCCTGGAGATGCGGACGTATCGCTTCCGAGCACACTCGATGTACGACCCCGACCGGTATCGGCCGAAGGAGGAGGTCGAGGAGTGGAAGCGGCACGACCCCGTCACGGGCCTCACCGACCGCATGACCGCAGCCGGTCTCCTCGACACCGCCGCGCTGGAAGCACTGGACCACGAGGTCATGGAGGAGATCGACCGAGCCGTCCGGGCGGCCGAACAGGCACCCGAGGAGCCGACCGAAGACCTACTGCTCCATGTCACCGGTCGACACGAGGAGGCTCCGTCATGACCACGCGTACGCGACCGCGGGCCCATCCCGACGACGGCACCACCACGTACAGGGAGGCCCTGCGAGAGGGGCTGCGCGCGGCCCTGGCCTCGGACGACCGGGTCTTCCTCATGGGCGAGGACGTGGGCCGTTACGGCGGCTGCTTCGGCGTGAGCCTCGGCCTCCTGGAGGAGTTCGGACCGGATCGCGTCCGGGACACGCCTCTGTCGGAGTCCGCGTTCGTCGGAGCCGGCATCGGCGCCGCCCTGGCCGGGATGAGGCCCGTCGTCGAGATCATGACGGTCAACTTCAGCCTGCTGGCCCTCGACCAGATCCTCAACAACGCCGCCACCTTGCGCCACATGTCCGGCGGACAGCTCGGAGTGCCGCTGGTGATCCGCATGACGACCGGCGCGGGACGACAGCTGGCTGCCCAGCACTCCCACAGCCTCGAAGGCTGGTACGCGCACATCCCCGGGCTCCGGGTCCTGGCGCCGGCCACGGTCGACGACGCCCGCCATGTGCTGGCGGCCGCGCTCGCCGACCCCGATCCGGTCCTGCTCTTCGAACACGGCAGCCTCTACAACGCGGTCGGCATGCTCGATCCGGCGGTCCACGATGTCGACCTGGACCGCGCGGCCGTCCGCCGCGAGGGCACCGACGTCACGATCGTCGCGTACGGCGGTTGCGTGCCCAAAGCCCTCGAAGCCGCAGAGGCGATGGCCGGGGAGGGAATCAGCGCGGAGGTCGTCGACCTGCGGACGCTGCGGCCCCTGGACGACGCCACGGTCGTCGGCTCGGTCCGCCGGACCCACCGGGCCGTCGTGGTGGACGAGGGCTGGCGCAGCGGCAGTCTGTCGGCCGAGGTCGAGTCGCGTATCTGCGAACAGGCGTTCTTCGACCTTGATGCGCCCGTGGAACGGGTCTGCAGCGCGGAGGTCCCCATTCCGTACGCCCGTCGGCTGGAGGAGGCGGCGCTCCCCCAGCCGTCCGGAATCGTGGCGGCGGCGCGCCGGGTGGTGAGCTGAGATGGCCGAGTTCACCATGCCGTCGCTCGGCGCCGACATGGACGAGGGCCTACTTTCCGAGTGGCTGGTGCATCCAGGTGACCAGGTGACGCGGGGCGACGTCATCGCCGTGGTCGAGACCGCCAAGTCCGCGATCGAGGTGGAGTGTTTCGACACCGGCACGGTCGAGGCCCTCCTCGTCGACGAGGGCACCACCGTGCCGGTGGGCACCCCGCTGGCACGTATCGGCACGACCGCCGAGAGCCGGCCCACCGAAAGGCAGCCCACCGGCCAAAGACAGCCTGTCGCCCAAAGACAGCCCGTCGAAAGCTCGCCGCCGTCGACACCCCTGGTCCGCCGTCTCGCCGAGGACCGGCACGTCGACCTCGCCGCCGTCCATGGTTCGGGCCCCCGAGGCAGGATCACACGCGCGGACGTGGAACACGCGGAACCGAAGCCGGAAGCTGCGCCGGCACCAGAGCGCGACAAGGCCGCGTCGACGCCACGGCCGGCGAAGCCGGTGCGCACTGACGACTCGACGGGGAAGCGTCCCGCTCCGGCGCGGGTGAAGTCCTCACCGCTCGCGCGGCGGTTGGCCACGGAACTCGGCGTCGACCTCACCGAGGTGACCGGCACGGGGCGGGGCGGCACCGTCCGTGCCGAGGATGTCCGTTCCGCCGCAGCCGCCGCGGGCGCACCACGGCCGGCCGTCCCGGATGCGGCACGGGCGGCGACCGCCCGGCTCATGAGCCGGTCCAAGCGGGAGATCCCGCACTTCTACCTCTCCACGACCGTGGACATGGCAGCGGCACTGGAGTGGATGCACACTCGCAACCGCGAACTGCCGCTGTCCGCCCGTCTGGTGCCCGCCGCGCTCACCTTCAAGGCCGTCGCGATGGCTGCGCGCAAAGTGCCCGAGCTCAACGGGCACTGGGGCGACGACGGCTTCGTCCCGGCGGAGGAGGTACGGCTGGGCGTCGCCGTTTCCCTGCGGGGCGGTGGTCTTGTCGCCCCGGCCCTCGCACACGCCGACACGCTCTCCGTGGCCGAGGTGATGGCCGCACTCAAGGATCTGGTGGCACGGGCACGGGGAGGTCGACTCCGAGCGTCGCAGACCGCCGATCCCAGTCTCACCGTCACGAACCTCGGCGACCAGGGCGTCGAGGCGGTGTTCGGCGTCGTCTACCCGCCGCAGGTCGCGCTCGTCGGCCTCGGCAGGATCGTCGAGCGGCCGGTGGCCGTGAACGGCCTACTGGGAGTGCACCCCGTGCTGACGGCGACGCTGTCCGCCGATCACCGGGCCGCCGACGGTGCCACCGGCGCGCGTTTCCTGACCACCATGGACCGGCTCCTGCAACAACCGGAGGAACTGTGAACCACGACCAGGCCAAGGAGTTCGTTCGGCAAGCCGTGCAGCGTGTCGTCCCCGGCGCCGAGTTCACCGGGCTGGATCCCCGCGTGTCGCTGAGGGACGCGTTCGAGATGGATTCGCTGGACTTCCTCGAGTTCGTCGAGGCGCTCGCCGAACTCAGCGGGACGGAACTCACCGAGGACGACTATCCGGCCCTCGACACCTGGGACGGCTGCGCCGCTCGCCTGGTGGGCGAGGAACGTACACCCGCACAAGAAAGGAGAGGGTGATGCGTCACCGCAGGATCGGCGAACTGATGACGCGCGAAGTGGTGAGTGTCCGCGGCGACGCCTCGTTCAAGGAGGTCGCCCGCACGCTCTCACAGCACCGGGTGACCGCTGTTCCCGTGCTGAACGGCGGGGGCAGGGTAGTTGGCGTGGTTTCGGAGGGGGATCTGCTCCGCAAGACCGCCGACCAGGCCGCCGCACCGGGTGATCGGCCGGCCGTTCCGAACCTGGAGGCATGGGAGCGCGCCAAGGCCGAGGGGACACGGGCCGAGGAGCTGATGTCGGCACCCCCCGTGTGCGCCCGCCCGGACTGGACCGTGGCGGAGACGGCGCGGCTGATGGAGGTCCAGGGGATCAAGCGGCTCGTCGTCGTCGACGACGAGGACCGGCTGGTGGGCATCGTGAGCCGCCGCGATCTGCTCGGCATCTTCCTCCGCCAGGACGACGACATCCGCCGGGAGATCGTCGAGGACGTGCTCCGCGACACGCTGCGTCTCGGACCGGCCGTGCTCACCGTCGAGGTACATGACGGGCGGGTGGACCTCGCCGGCAGGCTGCGCTTCCGGGGCATGATCCCGGCGATCGAGCGCATGGTCGCGACCGTCGACGGCGTGGTCTCGGTCTCCTCCACCCGTCTCACGTACGACACAGATGACACCGCACGAGGAGGTACGCGGTCATGACGCGGAACATCGTGGTCGGCCTGGACGGCACGGAACAAGCGACCGCCGCCGCGGAATGGGCGGCCGAGGAGGCTCTGCTGCGCGGCACCGGCGTGCACCTGGTGTGCGCCAAGGAACCGGTACCGGAGAGCGTGCTGGCATTCATGCCGCGAGGGGCCGACGAGACGTGGGCCGAGGAGATGCTGTCGCGCACCGCCGCACGCCTGCGCGAGCGCCGTCCCAGCCTGTCGGTGACCACCCGCCTGCTGCCCACAGGGCCCGTGCCGGGCCTCGTCGCCGCAGCCGAGGAGAGCGAGCTGCTCGTTCTGGGCTCACGGGCCCTCGGCAGTGTGGCCGGCTATCTGCTCGGCTCGGTCGGCCTGACGGTCGCCGGTGCGGTCGAACGCCCTGTCGTGCTGGTACGGGCCGACAGCGGGGCGACCGATCCGAGAGGCCCGGTCGTGGTCGGGACCGACGTGCGACGGCCCGTGGACGCCGTGCTGGGCTTCGCCTTCGAGGAAGCCGCCCGGCGTGACTCCCGGGTCCATGTCGTGTACGCGGAGCAGCTTCCGCCGTTCGCCGGCCTGGGGCCCGCCATGGTCCCGGACGTCCGCCTTGCCCTGGCTCCGGAGATCGAGCGTTCGCTGGAAGAGCTGCTGGAGCCTTGGCGCGCGAAGTACCCCGACGTCGAGACCACTGCCCGCGTGGTGGTCGGATCGGCCGGCCTCGAACTGGTTGAGGCCGCCGGGGACGCCGCGCTCGTGGTGGTGGGTCGGCGCACTCGCCATTCGGCTCTGGGCGCGCGCATCGGGAGCGTGGCCCACGCGGTGCTGCACCACAGCCCGGTGCCCGTGGCCGTCGTGCCCCACGCCTGAACTCGGTGCCGATCAGCCCTCGCGTGCCGTCGGCCGCAGCCGTACCGCAGTGACCTTGTACTCCGGACACGAGGTCACGGTGTCGGCGTGCTCCGAGGTGAGGGAGTTGACGCCGCTGGCCGGGAAGTGGAACGCGCAGAAGACCTGTCCCGGGGCGAGTTCCGTGCCGACGCGGGCGACGAGTCGTGCCTGCCCGTGCCGGCTCTCGACGGTGACCGGTGTGCCGTCCCGTACTCCGAACCGGGCGGCGTCCTCGGGGTTCAGGTCAAGGCGGTCGTTCGCGTCGAGGAGGAGATTTCCGCCGCGCCGGGTCATGCTTCCGGAGTTGTAGTGGGCCCAGCGGCGCCCCGTGACGAGGACCAGTGGATAGTCCTGGTCCGGTTCCTCGCCGGGTGGCAGATACGGGGCCGCCGACAGGTGGGCGCGTCCGTCGGGCGTGGCGAACTCGTCGGCGTACAGCGTGGCTTCGCCCGGCCGGTCGGGTGCCGGGCAGGGCCAGGGTACGGCCCCCTCCCGGTCGAGTCGCTCGTGCGAGAGACCCGCGAAGAGAGGTGTCACACGTCCGCACTCCGCGAGTGCCGCGGCCGGGGTAGGACACCCCAGGTCGGCACCGAGAGCAGCGGCGACGGCGTGCACCACCTCGAAGTCGGAGCGCGCCGTGCCCGGCGGAGCCACCGCCGGCCGTACGCGCTGGAAGCGGCGGTCGAAGTTGACGAAGGTCCCGTCCTTCTCCAGCCACGAGGCCACGGGCAGGACGACATCGGCGTGCCGGGCGGTCTCGCCGCGGAATAGCTCGTTGACGACGACCAGCGGGCAGGCGTCGAGAGCCTGGGCCACGCGTCGGCTGTCGGGGTCCGTCGCGCACACGTCCTCGCCGATGATCCACAGCGCCCGCAGCCTGCCTTCCCGGGCCGCCGCGAACATCTCGGGGATGCGCAACCCTGGTGTCGGTGGGACCGGTCGGCCCCACACCGCCTCGGCGCGGGCGCGGGCCTCCGGGTCGGTGACACGGCCGTAGCCGGGGAGCAAGTCGGGCAGGGCTCCCATGTCGGAGGCGCCTTGCACGTTGTTCTGGCCGCGCAGGGGGCTGATGCCGAAGCCTCGGCCGGTGCCACCGACGGCACCACGCAGGATGGGGAGGTTCGCCAGGCTCCGGACGCCGTCGGTGCCGTGCAGGTGCTCGGTGACGCCGAGCCCGTACAGGACGGCGGGGTGCTCCGCACGCCCGTAGAGCCGGGCGGCCTTCCTGATGTCGTCGGCGGGGACGCCCGTGATCCCGGCGACCCGCTCGGGCGGGTGGTCGGCCAGCAGGTCGGTGAGTTCGTCGAGCCCGGTGGCGCGGTCGCGGAGGAAGTCGGGGTCGGTCATGTCCTCGTCGACGAGGACGTGGGCGAGGCCGTGGAAGAGAGCGACGTTCGTGCCGGGGCGGGGGCGCAGGTGCAGGTCGGCGTGGCGGGCGAGCCCCACGGAACGGGGATCGGCGACGACAAGGGAGGCACCCGCGAGGGCGCGCTGGAGGAGTCGGGCGCCGACGACGGGGTGGGCCTCGACGGGGTTGGCGCCGACGACCAGAAGGCAGTCGGCGGTCTCGACGTCGTCGAAGGGGTCGGTGCCCCCGGCCCCCCCCCAGGTCGCCCGGTTGCCCGCGGCGGACCGTGCGTGGCACAGGCGGGAGCAGTTGTCGACGTTGTTGGTGCCGATCACGGTCCGCAGGAACTTCTGAACGAGGTAGTTCTCCTCGTTGGTGGCGCGGGCGGAGGAGATCGCGGCGACCGCGTCGGGGCCGCCGTCACGGACGGCCGCGCGCAGGCCGTCCGCGATCCGGGCCACGGCCTCATCCCAGCTCGCGGGCCGCAGGACTCCGTTCTCACGGAGCAGGGGCTCGGTGAGACGCTCGGCGGCGCCGAGGTACCCGTACGCGAAGCGGCCCTTGACGCAGGCGTGGCCCTGGTTGACCGGCCCGTCCCGGGCGGGCAGCACGGCGGTGACGCGGTCCTCGCGGACGACGACGTCCAGGGTGCAGCCGACGCCGCAGTAGCCGCAGGTGGTCCGCACGCGGTCATCGGGGGTCTGCCGCGATGTGAGGCCGTGACCGGGTCCGGGCTGCGTAATCGCCCCGGTGGGGCAGGTGTCGACGCAGCCGCCGCAGGACACGCAGTCGGATTCGGCCCAGTCGCCGCCGGTGCCCGGGGCGACGACCGTGTCGACGCCGCGCCTGGTGAGGGTGAGCGCGAACGTGCCCTGGACGTCGGAGCACATCCGTACGCAGCGCCCGCACGCGATGCACAGGTCGCGGTCGAGGTGGACGTACGGGTGGCTCTCGTCCCGCCCGCGCGTGGAGTCACCGGCGGCCGCGTCCGCCGGGATACCCAAGGCCCGGCACGCCTCGGCCAGTTCACTGTGGGCGCTGTCGGAGAGCGCGTACGGCGGGAGCGCCGAGGCGATCAGGGCGACCGCGTCCCGGCGCAGCTCGCGCAGGCCCGCGTCGGCGGTGTCGACGGTGAGGTCCGGAACCGCGGGTGTGACGCAGGCGGCGACGGTCCGGCCGTCGGCGCGGACCAGGCAGGTCCGGCAGGAGCCTGCCGGCCGGAGGCGGTCGTCGTGGCAGAGGGCGGGCAGGTCGGCTCCGGTGGCACGCACGGCGTCGAGCAGCGTGGCCCCGGCGGGCAGTTCGACCGGAACGCCGTCGACCTGGAGCCGGGTCATCGGTCCCATCCTTCCAGGGCCGGCCCGTAGGCGCGGGCAAGGCTGCGGACGGCGGCGGGGACACGGCGGCCGAAGGCGCAGAGGCTCGCCTCGCCCATCAGCCGTGCCATTCGCTCGTAGGTCTCCCCCGGCCCACCCCGGTCCTGTGCGAGTTCGAGCCCTCGGCGGGTACCCACCCGGCAGGGCGAGCAGGCTCCGCAGCTTTCGTCGGCGGCGAACTCCCAGATGTGTCGCAGGAGTTCGTACGGATCGGTGCCGGCGTCGAAAGCGACCATGCCGGCGTGCCCGAGAGCGGCATCATGCTCGGCGAGAGCGGCCGTGGTGAGCGGGACGTCGAGCGCGGTCCCGGCGAGGAAGCCCCCGAGAGGGCCGCCGATCTGGAGGGCGACCAGCTCACGCCCTTCCTTCAGGCCACCGCCGAACCGGGTGACGATCTCGCCGACAGGAGTGCCGAGTTCGACCTCGTAGGCACCGGGGCGGGCGAAGCGTTCGGACAGGCAGACCAGTTTGGTGCCGGTCTCGTCCGGTACGCCGCGTCGGGCGTAGGAGGCTCCGCCGTGGGCGACGATCCAGGGGATGGCCGCCAGCGTCTCCACGTTGTTGACCACCGTCGGCGCGTCCCACAGGCCGTGGTCCGTGGGGTAGGGGGGACGGGGGCGCGCACAGCCGCGAGCGCCTTCCAAGCGGGCGATCAGGGCGGTCTCCTCACCGGAGACGTAGGAACCGGCTCCTTCGACGATCTCGACGAACGGCCGCGGACCGGCCGCCCCGACCGAGGGAGCCAGGTCGCCCGCCTCCGTCGCGCGCGCCACCGCCCACCGCAGCTGGGCCATGGCTCTCGGGTACTCGGAGCGCACCAGGACGATCCCGCGCCCGGCGCCACAGGCGAAGCAGGCCAGCGCGAGTCCGGTGAGGACGCGCTCGGGGTCCTCCTCCATGAGCAGCCGGTCGGCGTACGAGCCCGGGTCGCCCTCGTCCCCGTTGGCGACGACGACCGCACCCGGCTTCCCCGCCGCCGCGGCCCACTTGGCAGCCACGGGGAATCCGGCTCCGCCGCGCCCGCGCAGTCCTGAGGCGGCGGTCTCCTTCTGTACGTCATCGGGCCGCAGCCCGGTCACCGCTGCCCGCCACACCTCCCAGGCGTCCTGCCCTCCCACGATCCCGGCGAGCAGGACGGGCGCCCCGGTGGTGTCGGCCACGGGGATGCCGGGCGTGCGCGGTTCCGTCCGCCCGCCGAGCTGGTCGGCCAGGTCCGGGCCCGTAAGGGGAAGGGTGCCGTCGAGGGCGGCGGGGCCCGCGTAGCAGTAGCCGAGGCAGTGCACGGTCTGCAGCGACGTCGCACCCGCCTCGTCGACCGCGCCCGCCGTCACTCCGAGCGCCCGCTCGACCTCCGCCAGATGACGGCCGCCCCGCGCGGCGAAGCACGCCGTCGCGGTGCACACCCGGACATGCCGCGCGCCCCCCGGGGGGGCGCGGTCGGGGGAGGAGGTGGGCGGGCCCCGGCCCCCCGCCGCCGGAAGCCCGGCTGCCTCCGCGACCTGGGGAGCCCACGTCCCGGGCTCTTCACCGGTACCCGACCTGGCACGCTCCAGCGCGGCCGGCAACAGCCCTCCACGCCCTCCGTGCCGTGCGGTCAGCTCACGGAGCGCATCTGAGCGTCGACCCGGCTTCCCGGGCATCCGAGCGACCATGCTCCCAGGGTGACCGGCCGGTCCCCCGCCCGCATCCCGGCCGGTCATGGGGCTCACGGTTCCGCGCTGCGCAAGGCGGTCAGTCGCCGACGGTACTCCTCCTCGTCGATGTCACCACGCGCCAGTCGCTCGCTCAGGATCTGCTCGGCCGACACGGCGGGCCGAGACCCCGGCGGTCGATGCGAAGCGCGGTCCAGCGTGCGGAAGAGCATCACCGCGATGGTGATGAGCAGGCCCCAGAACAGCACCATGCCGGCCGACATGGCGAACCATCCCCATCCGTTCATGCCGTCGCCGTACCAGAACATCATGGCCACTCACACTCCCGGCGGCGGACCGGCAGGCGCCGGACGCCCCTGCCTCTGGTCCATCCACCACTCCCACCGTGCGCTGCCCCAGGACGCCCGCACAGGGCCGATCGGCCCCTGGCCGGGGGCCGGACGGTCACGGAACGGTACGAGTGGCCCTTGGGAGCCGGGGCCCGGCGGCCGGAGAGTGGGGAACAGCACGCCTTACGCCGTCCACGCGGATCACTGCCGGGAGGCCACCATGGTCCGGAACGCGGAGAGCCCGCCGGTCGCGGACGCACCGCGGCCGTGGCAGATGCTGCTCCTCGCCACCACCGGGTTCGCGCTCTGCTTCTGGGCGTGGGCGCTGCTGGCCCCCCTTGGCCCGCGGCTGCGGGATGACCTCGGGCTGAGCTCCTTCGAGCAGTCGCTGGTGGTCGCCGTACCCGTGGTGGTGGGCGCGCTCGGCCGGATCCCGGCGGGGGCGCTGACGGACCGCTGGGGCGCCCGCCGCGTCTTCCCCCTCGTCGCGGCCCTGACGATCCTCCCCGTGCTGTACCTGGGGCACCTGGCCGACTCACTGGCCGAGGTGCTCGCGGGCGGCTTCCTCCTCGGGCTCGGGGGAACGGCCTTCGCTGTCGGCGTGCCGTTCGTCAACGCCTGGTACCCGCCCGCACGGCGGGGCGTCGCCCTCGGGATCTTCGGCATCGGCACCGGTGGTACGGCCCTGTCGGCGTTCACCACCGTCCAGCTCGCCGACTCCGTCGGACGGGCCTTCCCCTTCGATCTCGTGGCCGGCTGTCTCGCTGTGTACGCCGCGGTGGCCTGGTTCCTGCTCCGCGACCGCCCGGGACGCGCGACGGCGACGGGGTCGATGGTGTCGCGCACGGCGCTGGCCATGCGGACGCCGGCCACCTGGCAGCTGGCCTTCCTGTACGCCGTGTCCTTCGGCGGGTTCGTCGCGTTCAGCGTCTACCTCCCGACGTACCTCACCCGGGCCTATGAGCTCGGCCGCTCCGACGCGGCGCTGAGGACGGCAGGATTCGTCGTCCTCGCCGTGGCCATGCGCCCCGTGGGCGGCTGGCTGTCGGACCGGATCCACCCCGTACCCGTGCTGACGGTTTCGTACGGGCTCGTTTCGGTGTGCGCCCTGGTCGCGGCGTTCGAGACGGCGCTGGTCCCCGTGGGAACGGCGGCCTTCCTCGGCATGGCCGCCGGCCTGGGCGCCGGGTCCGGGGCCGTTTTCGCGCTCGTCGCACGTCTGGTGCCGGCCGAGCGGGTCGGCTCGGTGACGGGAGTGGTCGGTGCGGCGGGCGGTCTCGGAGGCTTCTTCCCACCCCTCGTGATGGGAGCGGTCGACAGCGTCGCCCATGACTACACCTGGGGATTCGTCCTCCTCGCCGCCACCGCGACGGCCGCGGGCGCGGGGGCGCCCCCCGCCCCCGCCGCCCGGCCTCGCCCCCCGCCCACCCCCCCCAGCCGGCCGCCCGGCCCCCCCCGCGGGGGGCGGCCGAGTTGCAGCGGCGGGAGCGTGAGCGCCGCGAGTTCGACGCGAAGCTGGCC
>NZ_JBHYKM010000001.1:89566-92438 GCF_042741435.1 Streptomyces sp. NPDC058955
TACTGTGGGTGATCCGCCCCCCCCCCCCCCCCCGCGCGGGGGGGGGGCGCTCGCCCCCCCTCGGGTGCGGGGGGGCGCCCCCGGGCCCCGGCGCACGTCTGATCGCGGCAGCGTCGATTGGGCCCTTCGGCCCCTCCTCGGGGCCTGGGTGGCCGTAGCCTCCCGTTTCTTCCGGGGTTGGGATGGAGAGCATGAACACCGACCGGGCACTCCTCGTCGCCACCGGCGTCACCAAGATCTACCGGACGGGCTCCGTCGAGGTCACCGCCCTGCTCGACCTGGACCTCCTCGTGCGCCACGGCGAGATGGTGGGAGTCATGGGACCGTCCGGCTCCGGGAAGACCACCCTGTTGAACTGCCTGTCGGGGCTCGACGACATCGACGCCGGCCGGGTGGAGGTCGACGGCCACGACCTGTTCGCGATGTCGGACGCGGCGCGCACGGAGCACCGGGCCCACACCATGGGCTTCGTGTTCCAGGCGTTCAACCTCATCCCCGTCTTCTCCGCGGTGGAGAACGTCGAACTGCCTCTGCTGCTCGTGGGCACCCGGCCACCTGACGCACGTCGCAGGGCGCTCGCCATGCTCGACCGGGTGGGCCTGGGACACCGCGTCGAACACCGGCCGAGCGAGATGTCCGGCGGCGAGCAACAGCGGGTGACCATCGCCCGCGCCCTGGCCGGACGCCCGGCCATCGTGTGGGCGGACGAACCCACCGGAAACCTCGACAGCGCGATGGCCGACCAGGTCATGGACCTGCTGTGCGAGCTCAACCGGGACGAGGGCCAGACGATCGTCCTGGTCACCCACGACAGCGCCATCGGCGCGCGCGTCCCCCGGCTGATCCGCATGCGCGACGGGCAACTGGTCGACGACGTGCACCAGGCCGTCACCGCCCGGGCGGCGAGCCGCGACTTCCCCATGGGCTGACCATGTACCCGAACCTCCTCATCCCCCTGCTCGCCGCCCTGGCCCTCGCCCTCGCGGCCCTCGTGCTGGTCGCCGTCCGGCAGCCGGTGTCCCGGCGGCTGGCCTTCCGGCAGGTCGCTCGCCGGCGCACCGAGGCAGCACTGGTGATCGGCGGATCGATGCTCGGCACGGCCATCGTCATCGGGGCCCTGGTCGTCGGCGACACCCTGAACTTCTCCGTACGGCAGGAGGCGTACCGCACCCTCGGACCGGTGGACGAGCGCGTCGTCGCACCCCCCGGACCGACCGGCCGCGCCGTCACCGAACGACTGGCCGGCCTGGCGGGGAACCCCGACGTCGACGGAGTTCTGAACGCCCAGGCGACCCAGGCATCGGCCGTCAGCACCGCCGACGACCGCACGGTCGCCGAACCGCGCGTTCTGGCCTGGCAGATGGACTTCGACGAGGCATCCCGCTTCGGCGCACCGGGTAGCGGCTCCGGTCTCGGTGGACCGAACCCGAAGCCCGGCCAGGTCGTGGTCAACGAGCCGCTGGCCCGGTCCCTGGACGTGGGGGCCGGCGATCCGGTCACGCTGTACCTGTTCGGGACGCCGCAGACCTACCGGGTCGAGCGTGTGGTGCCGGAGCAGGGTCTGGCCGGTGTGGGCCTCGGCGGCAGGCTGAACCGTGACGTCTTCCTGCCACCGGAGGCCCTGGACTCCGCCGCCCGGGTCACCGGTGCGGAGCCACGCTCGGTCACCTTCGTGTCCAACCGAGGCGGCGTCGAAAGCGGCGAAGCCCTGACCGACCGGGTGACCGCCGACATCCGGCAGGCACTGGGACCGCTCGCCGGCCAGACGGCGATCGAGACGCCGAAGCACACGGTCCTGCGGGACGCGAAGCAGGCCGGGGACTCCCTCGGCGCCCTGTTCCTCATGATCGGCAGTTTCAGCATCATCGCGGGCGCCCTGCTCCTGGTGAACATCTTCGTGATGCTCGGCGAGGAGCGGAAGTCCCAGATGGGCATGGTGCGGGCGGTGGGGATGAAGCGCTCGCGGCTGGTCGGGTCCTTCACCCTCGAAGGGGCGACGTACGCGTTGCTGTCGGCTCTTCCGGGCGTGGCCATCGGGGTGGCCGTCGGCTGGGGCGTCGCCGTGGTGGCCGCGCAGATCTTCCAGGGCTGGTCGGTCGGCGGAAGCAGCATCCGCATCGCGTTCGACGTCACCCCCACCAGCGTCCTCAACGGGCTGGCCATGGGTCTGCTCATCGCCTTCGCCGCGATCCTCGCGACCAGCGTGCGCATCAGCAGGTTCAACATCATCGCCGCCATCCGCGACCTCCCGACGACGCCCGGTCAACGGCCGCGCCGCCGTCTGCTCGCGGTCTCCACCGTCCTGGCGGTCCTGTGCGCTTTCGCGGCCGTCCCGGCCGTGGCACGCAGCCAGCCCGACGCCACGTACCTCATGCCGGCGCTCGCCCTCGCCTTCGCCACTCCGGCGCTGCTGCGCGTCCTCCCCCGTCACACGGTCACCACCGCGATCGCGGGAGCCGTCCTCGCCTGGACGCTCCTGGCACCCGTCGTCCGCCCCCGGATCTTCGACACGCCCTCGATGTCCGTCTACGTCATCCAGGGCGCCCTGGCCGCCTTCTCCGCGGTGGTGCTCGTCAGCGACAACCAGAAGACCCTGCTCCGCCCCGTACGGCGACTCCTCCAGCGCCCGACGGAGGGCGGCCTGGCGGCCCGCCTCGCGGTCGCCTACCCCTTGGCCAAACGATTCAGGACCGGCGCGACACTCGTGATGTACACCCTCATCGTGTTCGTCCTCGTGCTCCTGACGGAGATCTCGGGCATCCTCCGCGCGGGAGTCGACGGAGTCGTCGCCGACGCCCCCCCCGGTGACGCCCGGCGGCGGGCCAACAAACCGCCGGTGGCCCGCGCACCCCACGCCCCCCAGCGGGGGGGC
>NZ_JBHYKM010000001.1:92448-114563 GCF_042741435.1 Streptomyces sp. NPDC058955
GCGGGACGGGGAGGCGCTGGCCACCGGCTCGCCCCAGCAGCGGGCCCTGCTCGCCCCCCGGCTCCACCGCAGCCGCCCCCCCCCCCCCCCCCTGTTCCGCGCGGGCGCGGCACTCCCCCGCCACGGCCGGGCCCCACCCACTCCCCGCGCAGCTCCGGGCCGGCCCCTCGGCTGCCGGGATCGCCGCCGTGACACCGCTGGTCAACGCGACGGGCAGGGCCACCGACCCGGGACACCGCAGCGCTCAGCCCCTCGACATCGCGGCCGTCGGGGTGCCCGACGGCGCGATCACGGGCATCACGTTCCGGGAGCGGCTGCCCGGCCTGGAGAACGACCCCGCGGTGTGGCAGGCCCTCGCCTCCGACCCCCGCTACGTCGTTCTCGACAACTTCTTCGGCAGCACCGGCGGCCCGGCGGGCGACTACTACGACCCAGGGGACACCCTCACCCTGACGGATTCCCGGACCGGCCGCAGCGAACAGAAGGTCATCGCCGGCGTGCTCAGCAACGGCTTGGTCTTCTACCCGGGTACGGGGGCCAGTTCGACCACGTACCCCGTGGTGCTCAGCGAGCAGGCGACGCGCGAGCTCTTCGGCGCCCAGGCACAGAACGCCTCCGCACTGGTGAGAACCGGTCCCGGAACCTCCCCCGACGCGTTGGCGACCCGACTCCAGGGCGAGCAGCTGTCGTCCAGTCTGGTCGCCACGCCCATCGAGTCGGACATCCGCCGGCAGTTCGACTCCAGCACCGCCTTCTTCCGCCTCATGCAGGGCTTCCTCGCCCTGGGCCTCGGCGTGGGCATCACCGGCCTCGGCGTCGTCATGGTCCGAGCCGTACGCGAACGCCGCCGCACCATCGGCATCCTGCGGGCCCTCGGCTTCCGGGCACGCACCGTCCAACGGTCCTTCCTCGGGGAGAGCACCTTCATCGCCGTGGAGGGAATCGTGCTCGGCTCGCTGCTCGGCGTCCTCACCACCTGGCTGATGTACAGCAACAGCGCCGCGTTCGAGGGCCTCGAAGGAGGCTTCCCGGTCGAATGGACCAGCATCTGCGGCCTGGCCGCGGCCACCTTCGCCGCATCACTCCTGGCCACGATCGGACCGGCGCGCCGCGCGGCCGCCATCCGCCCGGCCCTCGCGGTCCGCGTCACTGAATGACGTCGTGTCCTGGGCGGCCCGCACGTTCAGCCCGCAACGTCCGCAGGGTGAAGGATCAGCTCGCCGGCATCGTCCGCCGTCTGGACGTGAGTGATGTAGGTCATGGTGCCCTTTACTTCCTTGCGGTCGAGCAACGAGCTGGGGGTTGCGAGCCCCTTGGGTGGCCGGGCCAGGCTGATCAACTGTGCCGCGCCGGGGGACCGCGCGTCTGGTCCTGCTGTCGATCGCCGGCCGGGGCGGCGGTGACGACCACGCGCTCGGGGGCGAAGGTGGCGGTGGTGTCCCAGGGGTCGCATGGCCGGAACCACCGGTCCCGGGGCAGGGCGGGGGCACCGGGGGCCAGCGCGTCGACGAACGCGGCGCAAGCCTGCTTCGCCGCCGCCACGACGGCTCGAACGTCTCCGAGGGCCTGTGGGGAGGGCGCGCGCTGTCCAGGTGGCGGGGGCGAGGGCTGCGCGCCCGGGCTACCGGTCCAGCCGGGCAGGCCCGGAGGTCAGAGTTCGGGTGCGAGACCACGCTCGCGCAGCCAGGAGAGCTGGACCGGCGGGTTGGAGCCGTAGCCGCCGCCGTGGTCACCGAAGGGCCAGACGGTCATGGTGCGGTCCTCGCCGCGGTAGTGGTTGTAGGCGGCGTAGACGGTGGAGGGCGGGCAGATCGGGTCCATCAGGGCGACGCTGAACAGCGCCGGTGCGGTGGCCCGTCGGGCGAAGTGGACTCCGTCGAAGTGGTCGAGGGTGGCGAGGGTGCGTTCCACGCGGTCGCGGCTGTGCCAGCGCAGGTACTCGGCGATCTCCGGGTACGGGCCCTCCCCGGTGATCTGCACGGCCCGGCGGAAGTGGCACAGGAACGGCACGTCCGGCAGTGCCGCCGCCACCCGGTCCCCGGCGAGACCGGCGACGGCGAGGGTCAGGCCGCCGCCCTGGCTGCCTCCGGCCACCACGATCCTGCGCGGGTCGAGGCCGGGCAGCTCGGCGACGGCGTCCACGGCGCGTACGCAGTCGGTGATCAGACGCCGGTAGTAGTAGTTCTCGGGGGAGTCGATGCCCCGGGTCATGAATCCCCCGGCCCACTGTGTGCCGTCGCCCGTCGTCCGGTCCGGGGTGTCGTGGCCCTGGCCGCGGCTGTCGACGACGAGCTGGGCGTAGCCGGCGGCGGACCAGAACAGGTGGTCGGTGGGCAGGCCACGGCCGCCGCTGTAGCCGATGTACGTGACGACGACCGGCAACGGTCCGGCCGCGCCGCGCGGACGCAGCAGCCAGGCGGCCACCGGCTCGCCGTTCCAGCCGGGGAAGCGGACATCGTCGACCTCGACGGTGTGCAGCAGGTGCGCGGAAGTGACCCGCTCGGACTTGACCGTCCCGTCGTAGGAACGGGCTTCGGCGAGGGTGCGGCGCCAGAACGCGTCGAAGTCGCTCGGAGCGGTCAGCTGCGGCCGGTAGTCGACGAGGTCGTCGGTCCCGAGGTCGGTGAGGGGCATGGGGATTCCTCCGGTCGGAATGTGGACGAGGTGGCGGGGGTTCGAATGCCGGTGTTCGAGTGGCGTCGGGACCACGTGCCTCGCGGGTCCCGGGCACGACTGGACGCGGGAGGGGCGGCCCGTCCTCCCCCCGTCGGACGGGCCGCCGGTTCACGGGGCGGGCGCAGGCGGTCAGCGGGCTCCGCCGGAGCTGCCGAAACGGAAGGCGGCGAGTCGGAAGTCGCCGTGCAGGGTCAGGCGCAGGTCGTGGACGCCCTCGGGCGGGGTGGCCAGTTCGCCTGCGACGGTCTGCCATGCGTAGCGGTCGCCGGTGCGGGGGACGTCGAGCTCGGCAAGGACCTGGTCCCCCGCCCGGACGACCAGCCGCGCCTCACCGGGTCCGGCGTCCTCGCGGGCGGTCTCGGCCTCGATCCGTACGGCCCCGGAGAGGTCGACGTCGCGGAAGAGAAGTGTCCCGGGCCGAGTGGGGTCGGTGGGCGTGACCGCGTCACCGTCGGTCCGAGTGGCGTCGACGAGGGTGACGTCCGCGTAGTCGTCGAAGTCGACCGCCAGGGTGCGCCGTTCCACCACGACCCGGGGCGCCGGGGCCGCCCCGGTCACCGTCAGCGGTGCGGTGAGGACCGGGTGATCGGCGGAACGGGCGACGACGATCTCGTACCCGCCGGGATCGACGGTGAAGGTTCCGGTGGCGACATCCCAGTGGGCGAGCCGTTCGGCGGGCAGCCGGAACGTCACCTCGCGGCGCTCCCCCGGTTCCAGGCGCACCTTGCGGAAGTCGGCGAGGCGCAGTCCGGGCGCCTCGTGACGGGCGTCCGACGCCCGGACGTAGAGCTGCATCACCTCGCAGCCGGACCTGGCGCCGGTGTTGGTCAGGGCCAGCGTGGCGTCGACCGTGCCTTCGGCCCGCCCGATCGAGGACCGCGACAGGGTCAGGTCGCCGTACGTGAAGTCGGTGTACGACAGACCGTGGCCGAAGGGGTAGAGAGGCGCCGGCCGGTGGTACTGGTAGGTCCAGCCGGCCTTGATGATGTCGTAGTCGAGCGGGGCCGGCAGCGGGTCGTCGCCCCGGTACCAGGTCTGCGGCAGCCGTCCGGCGGGCTCCGCCTCCCCGAGCAGCACGGCGGCCAGTGCACGTCCTGTCTCCTGCCCGCCGTGGGAGGTCCACACCACGGCGGGCAGGTGCTCGTCGGCCCAGTCGATCGCGTACGGGTAGCTGCTCATCACCACCAGCGCCGTCTCCGGGCGCACGGCCGCGACCGTGCGCAGCAGCTCCTCCTGCCCCGCGGGCAGCTCGATACCCGTACGGTCCTCGGTCTCACGGCCGTTGATCATGGGGTGGTTGCCGAGGACGACGACCGCCGCGTCGGCCGCCTCGGCGGCCGCCCGTGCCTCGGCCGCGCCGTCGCGCAGCAGCTCTCGCTCCCAGCGTTCGGCGGAGTCCGGGGCGTCGGCGGTCACGGTGACGCGGCCGTCGGTCGGATCCACGGCGGCGTAGCGGCCGGTGAGCACGGAGCGCAGCAGCACGGTGTCCTCACCGGCCGGTTCGAGCCGGAAGGTCTCCTTGACGAACCAGTTCTTGAGCGTCTTCTGGTCGGCCGCCACGGTGGCGTCGTCCTTGAGGCTCAGGTAGTGGCCGGTGCCGGCGGCGCGGAGGGTCAGCGCGCCGCGGCCCCAGTCGGTCACGTCGAAGGCGGCCTTGTCGAGGAGTTCGCCGGTGGTGCGGGAGCGCAGCGCGATGCGGTCGACGCCCTCCACCCGGACCACCTCGCCGTCGTGGGCAGCGAGTTCCGCGCCGAGGCCGTCGGCGATGCCGACCTGGTAGGGCATGGTGCCGCTGTACCAGTCCTCGCACAGCGTGTCGGCGAGGGGGCCGATGACGGCGATCCGTGGCGTACGGGCCGGGTCCAGCGGCAGCAGCCCGTCGTTCTTGAGCAGCACGACCGACTCGGTCGCCGCGCGCCACGCCAGGGCGCGGTGCTCGGGGCAGTCGATCACCTCGGGGCCGATCCCGGCGTACGGGTCGAGTTCCGGGTCGAACTCGCCGAGCCGGAAGCGGAGTTCCAGCTGGCGTCGGACCGCGCGGTCCACGTCGGCCTGGTCGATCAGGCCGCGCTCCAGGGCTTCGCGCAGTCGGCCGACCGGCGTGGCGCTGTCCTCGTCGTGGTCGGTGAAGCTGTCGATGCCGGCCTTGAGGGCGGCGGCGTGGGACTCGGCGTGGTCGTCGAAGTAGTGCTCGGGGTCGACCAGGTTGGACGGGGCCTCGGCGTCGCTCACCACGAACAGCTCGTGCCCGGTGGGCCGCGCCCAGCGGCGCAGCTCGGTCTCGATCAGCGGACTGACATGGCAGGGACGGCCGTTGACCAGGTTGTACGCGGCCATGGCGCCGGTCGCGGCGCCGGAGGCGACGACCGGGCGGAACGCGGCCAGGTCGTATTCGTGCAGCACGCGCGGGCGCAGGCCTGAGGAGGTCGTGCAGCGGTCGTCCTCGTTGTTGTAGGCGAGGAAGTGCTTGAGCACGGGCGCCGTCCGCAGGTAGGTCGGGTGGTCGCCGGCCAGGCCCCGGCAGTATGCCTCGCCGAGGCGGGCGGTGTGCACCGGGTCCTCGGAGTAGCCCTCCTCGTTGCGTCCCCAGCGCGGGTCGCGCAGCAGGTTCAGGACGGGCGCCCAGGCTTGGAGGCTGGTGGGGGCGCGGTCGGGGGCGATCACCGGCGGGCGGTGGTGGTGGAAGGCCCGCAGCTCGACCGAGACGGCCTCGGCGACCTTGCGCACCAGGTCCTCGTCCCAGGTCGCGCCGAGACCGACGGCCTGCGGGAAGACCGTCGCGACCCCCAGCCAGGAGACCCCGTGCAGGGCCTCGCTGCCCGTACGGAAGGAAGCGAGGCCGAGCCGGGGGACGGCCGGCACGTACTGGTGCAGCGTCGCGAGCCGCTCGTCGGGCCTGAGTCGGGAGATCAGGTCGTCGACGCGCTGCTGCAGTGGCAGCGCGGGATTGCGGAAGTCGGGCGGCTCGGAAGCGCAGGCGTGCACGGGCACGGAACTCACGTGGAAACCCCTCGGGCGAGCTGGTTGCGGTGACCGTTCATCGAAGCGCTTCGACGGTCCCATTCGCCTCCATGACCTGTCAATGAAGGCGAGCGAATCGATGTCAGGGCCCGGTCCGCGCCCGCACGTCGACGACCCGTTCGAAGAAGAATTCGTGCTTGAGGAAGGAGACGTCGTACTCGTGACCCGGATACGGCGGGATCAGCTGGGCGGCCTGGAACAGCCGCCAACCGTCCTGCAGCGCGGCCACCCCCGACTCGTACGGCGGCTCGTCGCCGTCACCCGTGGTGGGCGAGGTGCGGCCGGTGCCGTCGTAGCGCGACCAGCCGACGACCTGGGAGTCCAGCGCCGAACTCGCCAGGTACAGCACGAGCACCTGCTGCCGCAGCACCGGGGCGGTGGCGTCTCCGGCGTCCGCCGGTGCGGGCGGGATCGCTTCGGTCGTCATGCCGCGGTCCCCTTCGGGCGGTTGGAGACCCTGGTCACCCAGTGGTCGAGGTCGAAATCGTCGTCGCCGGTCAGCTCCCGCCACAGCAGGATGCGGTTGTACCGCTCCAGCCGGCCGGTCGCTCCCTCGTACCACGGGAACATCGCGTCCAGTTCCGCGGTCACCTGCGGGTCGTGGAGATCCGAGGTGTCCCACAGGCGTCGTTGACGCACCCGGGGATTGAAGCGGATCTTGAACATGTAGCGGAGGGTGTCGCTGTCGTTGCGCCGTCCCCCGTGCCAGATTCCGTGGTGCAGAAACACCACCGTGCCGGCCGGGCAGACCAACCGGTCCTGACCGCGCAGGTTCTGGTAGCGGCCGGTGTCCGATTCGTTGGTCCGCCGCAGATGGCTGCCCGGCACGCTGAGCGTGCCGCCCATCTCCAGCGTCACGGCCTGCGGGTAGTACATCAACTGGACGTCGAAGGCGTCCGGTCGGACGTCGATGATGGCGTCCCCGTGCAGCGCCTGCGCGGCACCCTCGTGAGGCTCGCGGGTGTGCACGAAGTGGTGGTCCACCCACGGCTCCGGGCCGACCAGGCTGCGCAGGGCCCCTGCCACCTGCGGCAGTTCCAGCAGCCTGCGGACGAAGGAGCCGTTCGCGTACGCGTCGGACAGCGGCGTGCCGTACGGCACCGGTGGCACTCCGTCCGCCAGTACCGCCAGGCCCTCGGCGTTCATCTCCGCCGGAACCACCGCGTCCATCCGCAGTGAACCGCGCGCCACGAAGCGCGCCATCTGAACCGAGTTCAGCAGTGCTCGCCTGTTCTCCATGCCTGCCACGCTAGGTCGCGGCGCCGCGCGCCGCGTGGGTCGCGTTCACCCTCTACTGGTCAATTCTCACCGCGCCGTCCGACGCGCAGGCCGAGGACCGCACCCCGGGACGGGCCGCGGACGCCGTGGTAGAACACGTGGCCATGCAGACGGTCCTCGCCCCTCTCGACGCCCCTCCCGCTCTCGCCGCCGTCGGCATCGGCGTGCACGGTCCGGCCGGCCAGGTGGACGTGTTCTCGCTGCCGGACCTGTGGCAGCTCCATCTGTACGGCTACGACGCCGACTTGACGGTCGACGGCACCGCGCACGCGATCCGCCCCGGGCGGGTCAGCCTCGTACCGCCCGGAACCGAGGTGCGCTACCGCTACCGGGGCCGCTCCGAGCACCTCTACGCCCACCTCCGCCTGGGCTCGGAGGGAACGCCCCACAGCATTCCCGTGATCCAGCCGGTCGGACCCGAACTCGACCTGCTCACCGCACAGTTGCATCAGGCACTGGCCGCCTGGCCGAACACCCCGGCCCGGGCCACCGCCGAGGTGTGGGCCGCCCTGTGGCGGATCGCCCGGCTCACCCCGCAGCGGGAGCAGAGCGCCCGGGCCGTCCATCCGGCGGTGGCGACCGCTACGGCCCTGATCGAGGCGCGGCTGACGGAGTCCCTGACGGTGCCGGAGATCGCGAAGGCCGCCGGCGTCTCCCACAACCACCTGACCCGGCTCTTCCGTGCCGCCACCGGGGAAACCGTCGTCGGCTACATCCGGGCCCGCCGGATGGCACGCGCACGCCATTTCCTGCGGGCCACCACGCTCTCCATCCCCGCCGTCGCCGCCTCGGTCGGCATCCCCGACCTCCAGGCGTTCAACAAGGCCTGCCGCCGCGAACTCGGGGCGTCACCTCGCGGCATCCGCACCGCCGGCCCAGCCCCGCGCGACAGCGCGGCTCGATAGAACCCGACCGTCGGCAGCGCCCTGCTCATCGTGGGTCTACGCCCTTCGGGGGCCGTCTCCGTGGTCGGGGACAGGGAGGCGCACGCCGGCCTGGAGGGCGGATCGGTGGGCGACGATGCCGGGGAGGGTGTAGCGGGCGGCGGTCCACGCGTGCAGCGGTGGAGGCGTTCGCGTGGTGACCGCGGTGGCGAAGTCGTCGGCGAGGAAGTGGTGACTGCCCTCGTGCCCGTTGGGCGCGTGCGCGAACTCGCGCGGGAGTCGGGAGCGGTCGTGGACGGGTGCGGTACCGGAGGCGAAGGCGTCGCGCAGTTCCGGGGCGATGTGGGAGAGCGCCGGGTCGTCCGGTGTGAGGGTGGGTGCGGGGTGCAGGTGCGCGGTGACGTCGTGCTCGCCCTTCTTGTCCTGCCACAGGCTGACCGAGCCGAGCTGTTCGAAGACGGCTTCCGTGCCGAAGTAGCGGAAGCGTGACTCCTTGCCGATGTATCCGACCCTGCGGAACTCGTTCGTGCGGAAGCTGCCGCCACCCGCGACTTCGAACAGTGCGGTCGCGTTGGAGAAGTCGTTGTCGAACTGGCTGATCTCGCGGTCGAACACGCCGTCGCCGCGCTCGTCCGGAACGCCGATCGCGGAGACGCTCACGGCGTGCGTCTGCCAGGCGCCGAGGATCCCGCCGATCGAGTGCGTGGGGTAGAGCAGCGGTGGGTAGCTGGCGGTGGACTTCCAGTTCTCGCCGCCGCTGTACTTGTAGGCGTCGTAGAAGCCCCAGTCCATGTCGTGGACGTAGTCGCCTTCCGCGTAGAAGATCCGGCCGAACGCTCCCGCGGCGATCTGGGCGCGCGCGTAGACGGTCGCCGGGTGGTAGTAGCTCGTCTCGCCCATCATGTAGATCCGGCCGGTCTCCTCGACCGCCGCGATGATGTCCGCGATCTCGGCCTCGGTCACGCCCATGGGGACCGCGCTGTAGACGTCCTTGCCCGCACGCAGCGCCTGCACGGCGAGGGGGCCGTGGGTCCAGCGCTGGGTGAAGAGCGCGATGGCGTCGAGATCGGAGTCGAGCATGGACTCGAACGAGGGGAGCGTGCCTACGAGGTCATGCTCGGTGACGAGCCGCTCGGCGCGCTCCGGGAGCAGGTCGGTGACCTTGATGTCGCCGACGTTCGGGTGCAGGCGCCAGAGTTTGGCGAACGAACCGGCGAACTGGCCGGCGCCGACGATGCCGAGTGAGAACACGCGAGATCTCCATCAGGAACGTGGGAGTGGGTGCGGGCTGGTGCCGGTCGCATGACGGTGCGGGCTTCGGCACTGCTCCACGACGATAGGATCCGGCTCCACGCGATGTCTGCACCGTTTCGAAGCGAGAACTTCTTGGATCCTCAGGGTGCTCTGGTCGACGAACCCTCGTACCTGCGCGGCTGGTCCGGACGTCCGACGCTGATGGAGGCAGCGCACCGGCACGACGACCTGGAGATCAACTTCGTGGCCGACGGTGGGTCGATGCTCTACCTCTATGGCGGCGAGCTCCTCGAAGTCGCGGTGGGCGGCCTCGCCGTGTTCTGGGCCGCGATCCCGCACCAGTTGGTGGCGAGCGAGGCGACGCGCGTCCACTGGCTGCATGTGCCCTTCGACCGGCTCCTCTCCTGGGGGCTGCCCCAGCCGCTCCTCGCCCGGGTGCTCTCGGGCGTGCCGGTCGTCGCTCCCCCGGACCGTGCCGACGCGAGCGATCCTGCGAAGTTCACGCAGTGGGCCGCGGATCTGGCGGCGGGCGACGACGAACTGCACCGCATCGCGATGCTGGAGATCCAGGCGCGCGTCCGACGCCTGGCGCTGGCCACGGTCGGCGATCCGGTGCGGCGGCACGTCGGTGACGATCCGGCCCTGCGCCAGGCGGTGTCCATGGCGCGGTACATCGCGCGGCACTTCCGCGAGCCGGTCACGGTCGCGGACGTCGCCGCGGCGGCGAACGTCCACCCGACCTACGCCATGACCCAGTTCCGCAAGGTCGTGCGCACCACGATCGGGGAGTACGTGAAGCTGTACCGTCTCGCCGAAGCACGCCGGTTGCTGGTGACCACCGACCTTCCCGCGAGCCAGGTGGCCACGGCCGCCGGCTTCGGCTCGGTCAGCCGCTTCTACCGGGTCTTCACCGACGCGTGCGGAACCACCCCGGCACGATTCCGACACGGACGCGGGCTCTGACGTACCCGGCGACCGCCGCCCGACCCACGACAGGGATGTGAGGATCTGGCGGCTCTTGACGGGAACATGTTGCCTGTCTACTGTCCTGCGACGGAACCGAACAGGTTCCCACGCTCACCAGCCCCTTCCCGGGGAGCCGAGTGCCCGTGCTCCTGGGTGCGGCCAGGACGGCCTGGCCGCCGGACCCCGGTCCTGCCGCGCGCCCGCACCGACGGCGGCGCATCTGTCCGGACCTGGCGCCGGACCCCCGACGGAATCGCCTTCAGTCCGGTTCGTCGAGCCCTCACTCCCGGAAGAGGACACCCGCATGAGAAAGTCCTGGCTCCTCCACCTGATCACGCTGCTCGCCGTCGCACTCGGGGTGACGGCGACAGGTCTCACCCCTGCCTCCGCCGCCTCCGACACGCCCCTGCGGGTCATGCCGCTGGGCGACTCGATCACCTGGGGCGTGGGTAGCAGTACGGGCGACGGCTACCGGGGTCCGTTGTGGAACGAGCTCGCGGCGGACGGCCATCCGCTGGACTTCGTGGGCACGGCGCGGAACGGTTCGATGTCCGACCCCGACAACGAAGGCCACCCCGGATACCACATCAACGAGATCGCCGCCCTCGCCGACGTCTCGCTGACCCGCTACCGGCCCAACGTCGTGACGCTGCACATCGGCACCAACGACCTCATAGCGCCTCTGTGTGTCAAGCGGCTTGTGCGAGGTGGGTTCGCTGGTCTCGTTTCATGATCCGGTAGACCACGTTGGACAGCCTTCGCTTGAGAGCCCTGCGGGCTTCCGAGGGCGTCTTGCCCTCGCTGATTTTGCGGAGGTAGTAGTCCTGCCCGCGGCCGCCGTCGCGGATCTGGCAGACGGCGATGGTGTGCAGGACCGAGTTCAGCGCGCGGTTGCCGCCGGTGTTGAGCCGGTGGCGGACGTTGTTGCCGCTGGAGGCGTCCAGGGGTGCGCTGCCGGTGTAGCTGGCGAAGTGATGCTCGGTGGGGAACCGGCCGACGTCCCCGATGTGGCCGATGACCTTGGCGGCCAGCACGGTGCCCAGGCCCGGCAGGGTGGTCAGCGTGGTGCGGGTCGCGGCGACGGCCTCGCGCATTTCGGCTTCGTTGTCCTTGACCTGCCGGTCGAGTCTGCGCAGGTCGGCCAGCAGGTCGCGTGCTATGTCCCGGCGGCAGTTGTCGGTGGCCGTGACCGGCCGGATGCCCTTCATCAAGGCGGCGGCCTTGTCGGCCGACAGGCCGGTGGGTGCTCCGCCGGGCAGGAGATCGCGCAGGACGGCGTGGAGCCGGTTGAGGACGCGGGTGCGCTCGTGGACCAGGTCGTCACGTCGCTCGGTCAGCAGCCGCAGGATCGTGGTCTGGTCTTCCCGCACAACGGGGCGCAGGTCATGGCGGAAGAGGGCGACCTGGGCGACGTGCAGGGCGTCCTTGGCGTCGGTTTTGCGGTCTCCGCCGGTGGCCAGCAGTCGGGCCCGGGCCGACAGGGTGGAAGGCACGTCGACCACGTTCTCGCCTGCAGCGGCCAGCTGCTGGGCCAGCGAACGGCCCAGGCCGCCGGCACCCTCGACCGCGAAACGGCGGTCGGGCCACTGCTCGCACCAGCGCATCAGTTGGCGGAAGGTTCCGGCGTTGACGACGAACCGGCGCTGGGCCACCTGGTGGCCGGCGGCGTCGACGGCGACGGCGGTGTGGGACGACTTGTGGGGATCGACACCGATCAGGATCACAGGCTGCTGCCCTCGCACTCGATGAGACAGGAAAGGGAGTGCGGTGGGCACCCTGACTTGAAGTCACCGTGTCACCTTCATGCCTCTGTCGAGCCACACCGCGCGGGTGTCGGCCGGCGGCGGCACGCTATCAGTGAGCCAGCCCGAGGGCGGCAAGGAGCACTGCGGGCCCGTGCCGACCGACACCCTGGACGCTACGGCTGCAGACCGAGCGTCTGGGACCGATTCAACAAGTCAGGGGCCTCCGGGCCCGACGCCGCCATCGCCGAGCTGAGGTCGCTGGTCGGCCGGATCACCGCCGACGTCCCCGACGCCACCGTCCTCGTCGCCTCCCTGGTCGTGTCCACCAACGGCTCGGAGGAGCAGTGGCGGGGCACGTACAACCAGGCCATCCCCCGGATCGTCGGCGACGCACAGGCCGCGGGCAAGCGCGTCGCGTACGTCGACATGAGCGGCCTGACCACGGCCGACCTGGCCGACCCCCTGCACCCCAACGACTCGGGCTACCGGAAGATGGCCGACGCCTTCCACCGCGGCGTCCAGGCCGCGGACAGCGCCGGCTGGCTGAGGAACCCCGCCCCCGCCCCCGCGCGCGTGCAGTCCGGCATCGCCGGCAAGTGCCTGGACGTCAGCGGCGCGGGCACCGCCGACGGGACCGCCGTCCAGACATGGAGCTGCGGCGACGGCACCAACCAGTACTGGTCGGCGTACACCGACGGCACCCTGCGCTCCCTGGGCAAGTGCCTCGACGCCGCCGGCCGGGGCACCACCAACGGCACCAAGGTCGACCTCTGGGCCTGCCACGGCGGCACCAACCAGGTCTGGCAGCCCTACAACGGCGGCTACCGCAACCCCGCCTCCGGCCGCTGCCTCGACGTCCCCGGCTCCTCCACCGCCGACGGCACGCAGCTCCAGCTGTGGGACTGCCACGGCGGCGCCAACCAGAAGTGGACCACCCTGACCGCCGGATGACCCCTCGTTCCCGGACCCGGCGCGGGCGACTTCGGCACCGACCTCGAAAGGGCGGCCATGACCAGCGAAAAAGGGACCTTCCACTGGGGGCACGAGGCCCTTCGCCTCGACTTCGTCCTCGATGACGACGGCAGCCCGCGGCTCACGCACCTCGGACTGCCCGGCGAGGCGCGGGGAGTCCGAGGTGCGTCCCTCCCCCTGGTGGAGGTGACGGCCGCGGGGCACGGCCGCGACTGGTCGGGCAGCCGTCTGGTCGGGACCTCTCTCGGCGGGCGGCTGCGCCACCGGTCCCACCGCGCGGCCCGCGACGGCGACTGGGACACGCTGACCGTGCGGCTCCACGACCCGGAGACCGAGCTGGTCGCGGAGGTGACCTACCGGTCGCCGGACGGCATCCCCGTGCTCCGCAGTGAAGTGACGCTGCGCAACGAAGGACGGACCACCGTGCACCTGGAGTCGGTCAGCTCGCTCGTGGTGGGCTGCCTCACCCCACGGGACCCGGCGGCCGTCGACGCCGCCGACCTGCTGTGGGCGGACAACGACTGGCTCGCCGAGTGCCGTTGGCAGCGGCAGCCGATGCGCCGGACCACACCCGGCGTCAGCGGACGCGTGACGTACGGGCACGGCAAGGCGGGCTTCGCCGTGAACGGACAGGGCACCTGGTCCAGTTGCGGACACCTGCCCATGGGCGGCCTCACGGACCGGCGCACCGGCCGCAGTTGGGTGTGGCAGATCGAGCACAACGGCGGGGGCTGGCGCTGGGAGTGCCAAGAGCACGACGAGGCGGCCTACGCCGCGCTGTTCGGGCCCACCGACACCCACCACGGCTGGCGGCACCCCCTGGAACCCGGCGCCGTCTTCCGCACCGTACCCGCCGCGCTGGCCTTCGGCGCAGACGGCGGCCCCGACGCCGCGTTCGCCGCGCTGACCCGCTACCGCCGCGCCCGGCGCCGCCCTCATGCCGACCACCAGCGCCTGCCCGTCGTCTTCAACGACTACATGAACTGCCTGATGGGCGACCCCACCACCGACAAGCTGCTGCCGCTGATCGACGCGGCGGCCGAGGCCGGCGCCGAGCACTTCGTCATCGACGCGGGCTGGTACGACGACGGTGACGGCGGCTGGTGGACCAGCGTCGGCGCCTGGGAGCCGGCCGCCTCGCGCTTCCCCGGCGAGAAGGGCATCCACGAGGTGCTGGACCACATCCGCCGACGCGGCATGGTTCCCGGCCTGTGGCTGGAGCCGGAAGTCATCGGCGTCCACAGCCCCATGGCCACGTCCCTGCCCGACGAGGCGTTCTTCCGCCGCGACGGCGTCCGCCTGACGGAGACCGGCAGGCACCACCTGGACCTGCGCCACCCCGCCGCCCGAGCCCACCTGGACCGGGTCGTGGACCGCCTGGTCGGCGAGTGGGGCGTCGGCTACCTCAAGCTCGACCACAACATCGACCCCGGCTCCGGCACCAGCGCCCACCCCGGCGAGACCCCGGGCGGGGGCCTGCTCGGCCACAACCGGGCGCACCTCGACTGGCTCGACGGCGTCCTCGACCGGCACCCGCACCTGGTGGTGGAGAACTGCGCCTCCGGCGGCATGCGCTGGGACGACGCCATGCTCTCCCGGCTGCAGCTGCAGTCCACCAGCGACCAGCAGAACCTCCACCTCTACGCGCCCATCGCGGCCTCCGCGCCCACCGCCGTCACCCCCGAACAGGGTGCCGTCTGGGCGTACCCCCGGCCGGAAGACTCCCTCGACGAGGTGGCCTTCACCATGGCCAACGCGCTGCTCGGCCGGATCCATCTCTCCGGCCGCATTCCCGAACTCGAACCGGAGGCCCGTGCCCTGGTCCACGAGGCGGTGGCGGTGTACAAGGCCATCCGCGCCGACCTGCCGCAGGCCGTGCCGTCCTGGCCACTGGGCCTTCCCGCCTGGGACGACCCCTGGATCGCCCTGGCCATGCGCACGCCCGCCACCACCTACCTCACGGCCTGGCGCCGCCCGGGAACCGACGCCACGGCGATGCTTCGCCTGCCCCACCTGCGGGACACCCCCGCCCATGTCGACCTGCTCTACCCCTCGGCCGGCCTGGCCGATGCCGCCTGGCTGCCCGACACGGCCGGGCTGAGCCTGACCCTGCCCACCGCGCCGTCCGCCGTCCTGTTCCGTATCACCCCCACGGCGGCCCCCGGCGCTTCCTGAACCACCCCACGCCTGCATCACGATTCGACGGAAGGACCCCTCAGATGCCCTCTCCGCGCCAGCCGGCCGAACGCCCCGCCAACCCCGTGATCCCCGGCTTCCACCCCGACCCCAGCGTCTGCCGCGTCGGCGACGACTACTACCTGGCCTGCTCCAGCTTCGAGTACTTCCCCGGCGTCCCCCTCTTCCACAGCCGCGACCTGGTGCACTGGACGCAGATCGGCAACGCCCTGGACCGGCCGGACCAACTGCGCCTGCCCACCTCCATGCCGTCCTCCGGCGGGATCTACGCCCCCACCCTGCGCCACCACGACGGCCGCTTCTGGTTGATCGTCACCACCTGCAGCGAGGGCGGCGGCAACCTGATCGTCACGGCCACCGACCCCGCCGGACCCTGGTCGGACCCCGTGTGGGCGCCGGGCGTCCCCGGCATCGATCCCGACCTGGTCTGGGAGGAGGACGGCACCTGCTGGTGCACGGTCGCCGGGGTCTCGCAGGTCCGTCTCGACCCGTCCACCGGGCAGACGTACGGAACACCGCACCGGCTCTGGTCCGGCGGGCCCGGCGCCAAGGCCCCGGAGGCGCCGCACCTGTACCGGATCGGAGACCACTGGTACCTCCTCATCGCCGAGGGCGGCACCGAGCGCGGCCACGGCGTCTCGATCGCCCGCGGCCCTGCGCCTGCCGGCCCGTTCGAGCCCTGCCCGGCCAACCCGATCCTCACCCACCGCGGCACCGACCACCCCGTCCAGAACACCGGGCACGCCGACCTCGTCCAAGGCCCCGACGGCTCCTGGTGGATGGTGCTGCTCGGCGTCCGACCCGGCGGCGGCACGCCGGGCTGGCACGTGCTCGGCCGGGAGACCTTCCTCGCCCCCGTGACCTGGGAGGACGGATGGCCGGTCGTCGGCGAGGTCGCCCTGGACCTGCCCCGGCTCCCGTGGCCGCTCTCCCCCGGCCCCGTCGAGGAGCGGCGGGACGACTTCGACCTCGCCGAACTCCGACCGTCCTGGATCTCCCTGCGCGACCGGCCGGCCGAACACTGCACCACCAAGGAGCGCCCCGGCTGGCTGACCCTCCGCGCGCGGGGAGGCTCCCTGGACGAGCCGGACGTGGTGTTCACCGGCCGGCGCCAGCAGCACCTCGCGTGCCGGGCGCGCACGCTGGTCGATGCCGCGGAGGGGAACGGCGGCCTCGCCGTCCGGCTCGACGAGCGGCACCACTACGCGATCGAGGTGTCCGGCACGGAGGTACGGGTCATCGCGCGCGTCGGCTCCCTGCGCACGGTCGTGGCCGCCCAGTCCGTGCCCGCCGGGCCGGTGGTCCTCGCCGTCACGATCACGGAACAGGCGACTCCGCACGGACCGTGCACGGGACCCGATGTCGTCTCCCTCGGCGTCGAGCAGCCCGACGGCACGTTCACAGAGCTCGCGACCCTCGACGGCCGCTACCTGTCGACCGAGGTCGCCGGCGGCTTCACGGGCCGGGTCATCGGCATGTACGCCGCGGCAGGCACCGCCCACTTCGACTGGTTCGACTACGAGCCCCTCGACGGCTGAACGGAGGCCCTCCCCCGCTTCATCGAAGCGCTTCAACGAAGGATGGACAACGCGCCATGCCGGGGATAGGGTCGGCGTACCTTTCACACAGGAGCGAAACGCTCGCATGATCGAAGCGCTTCACAAGACCGGGAGAGCTGGATGGTAACCCTCGCCGAGGTCGCCCGGCACGCCGGAGTGTCGGCGAGCACGGTGAGCTATGTCCTCAGCGGCAAGCGGCCCATCTCCGCGGCCACCCGGCTGCAGGTCGAGGAGAGCATCCGCGAGCTGGGATACCACCCGAACGCGGGCGCGCGGGCCCTGGCCAGCAACAGGTCGAACATCATCGCGCTGATGGTTCCCCTGCGCACCGACATGTACGTGCCGGTGATGATGGAGATCGCCATCGCGGTCGCCACGACGGCCCGGACGCACGGGTACGACGTCCTGCTGCTGACCGGCGAGGAGGGCCCCGAAGCCGTCCGCCGCGTCACCGGCAGCGGGCTCGCCGACGCGATGATCCTCATGGATGTCGAACTCGACGACGAGCGGCTGCCGTTGCTGCGCGGCGCCCACCAGCCGTCCGTGCTGATCGGACTGCCCGCCGACACCTCAGGACTGACCTGCGTCGACCTCGACTTCCGGGCGACCGGCGCGCTGTGCGTCGAGCATCTGGCGACGCTCGGCCATCGCGACATCGCCGTCATCGGCGAGGCCCCCGCGGTCTACGAACGGCACACCGGCTTCGCCGAGCGCACCCTCGACGGACTCCGTTCCCGCGCAAGGGAGTTGGGCATCAGGGTGTTGCACCGGCCGTGCGGCGGCGGCTACGACGCGATAGCCGCCGTCCTCACCCGCATCCTCGACGAGCGCCCGGGCACCTCCGGGTTCGTCGTACAGAACGAGCAGGCGGTCGAGCCACTGCTCGCCCTGCTGCGCCGGCTGGGCCGCGCCGTCCCCGAGGACGTGTCCGTGGTCGCGATCTGCCCGGAACAGGTGGCCGTCCAGGCCTCGGTGCGGCTGACGTCGGTCTCCATCCCCGCGCAGGAGATGGGCCGGAAGGCGGTGGAGCGCCTGGTCGCCAAGATCGACGGTCGCGACGTCACCGAAGTCTCGCTGATCGCACCCGAGTTGACGGTGCGGGCGAGCACCGGATCGGCGCCCTGACGTGGCCACACCTACGACCTGAGCCGCTACGGCCTGAGCCGCTACGGTGTCGAGCCCGCGTTCGCGGACTCGACACCGTGCCGTGGACGGGTCCGTCCACGGCGGTCATGGCCGGAGGGCCGCCACTCCGTAGCGGCCGAGGGTGATCCGGTCGGTGACGGACGTGCCCGTGAGGAGATCGTGGTGGGTGCCGGGCACTTCGACGGTCACCGGCTCGCGGCCGTGGTGGAGCAGGAACAGCACCTCGCCCCGGCGCACGGCCTCGACCTGTTCGGGGAGGCCGTCGAGCACCGGCCGGACGCCCGCGTCGGAGGCGATCCGGGCCAGCAGGTCGCGCAGCGCCGCCGGCTCCGGGAGCGTGGAGACGTACCAGGCCCGGCCCTTGCGCAGGACGGCGGGCAGTCCGTCGAGTTCCCCGCCCTTGTACGCCACGGTCTCGTCGGCGGAGCCGTCGGCCTCCAGCTCCTCCGACCACAGGGAAGCCTCGAAGCCCTCGCAGGTGACGGTCTCCCCCGCGTCCAGCGGCCACCACTCGTGCAGGGTGCGGATGCCGAACAGCTCGCGCAGCCGGGAATCCATGCCCCCGGGGCGGACCCGGTCGTCCTCGTCGGCGACACCCGTCTGGAAGCCGCAGACGAGGGTGCCTCCCCTGCGGACATGGGCGACGAGATTGTCGATCGCCGTGTCGGTGAGGGCGTAGAGCTGCGGCACGACGACCACGGAATACGGCGTCAGATCGTGCTCGGGGTGGGCGAAGTCGGTGGTGAGGTGTGCCTGCCAGAGGGCTCGGTGCCAGGCGCGCAGGACGTCGGGGTGGTCCACCCGGCCGGACAGGCGGCCGTCCTGGGCGCCGGCCCACCAGGCGTGCCAGTCGTGCAGGACCGCGACGTCCGCGGTGACGGTCCGGCCGGTGACCTCGGAGGCGATCCGCTCCAGGTCCGCGCCGAGCCGCTTGACCTCCTGGAAGGTCCGGCCCTCCTCCCCCGCGTGGCTGACCATGCCGGAGTGGAACTTCTCCGCGCCCTGCCGGGACTGCCGCCACTGGAAATAGCAGACGGCGTCGGCCCCCCGGGCCACGGCCTGCAGGGACCAGAGCCGGTTGAGGCCACGGGGCTTGGGGTGGTTCACGCCGCGCCAGTTGACGGGCCCGGCGGCCTGTTCCATGAGCATCCACGGCCCGCGCGCCTGGGAGCGGGTCATGTCCTGGACCAGGGCGCCGCTCTGGGCGCCCAGCGGGTCGCCTGGATCCGGGTAGAGGTCGACGGAGACGACGTCCTCCTCCTCGGCCCAGCGCCAGGCGTCCTGGCCCACCCACAGCGGCATGAAGTTGCTGGTGACCGGGATGCTCGGGGTGTGGCGGCGGACGATGTCCCGCTCGGCGACGTAGCACTCCAGGAGCATGTCGGAGGTGAAGCGCTTGAAGTCCAGCACCTGGGTGGGGTTGCGCATGTAGTGCGGCAGGCGGGGCGGCAGGATGCCGTCCCAGGTGTCGTAGCCCTGGCTCCAGAAGGCGGTGCCCCAGGCCTCGTTGAGGGCGCCGAGGGTGACGTACTTCTCGCGCAGCCAGCGGCGGAAGGCTGCCGCCGCCTCGTTGCCGTAGTCGAAGGTGCAGTACTCGTTGTTGATGTGCCACATCGTCAGCGCCGGGTGGCCGGCGTAGCGGGCGGCGAGGTCCTCGGTGATGGCGGCGGCGTAGCGCCGATAGGTGGCGCTGGAGTGCGAGAAGTGCTGCCGGCCTCCCCACCACTCGGTGCGGCCGTCCTCGGTGACGGGCAGGGTCTCCGGATGCAGTCGGCCCATCCAGGGCGGGGGCGAGGAGGTCGGGGTGGCGAGGACGACGCCGATGCCATTGTCGTGCATCAGATCCATCATCGTGTCCAGTAGGCCGAACTCCCTTGTGCCCGGCTCCGGTTCCAGCGTCGACCAGGAGAAGACGCCGAGGGTGACCGAGTTGACCCCGGCCGCCTTCATCAGCCGGACGTCCTCGCGCCAGGTCTCCTCGGGCCACTGCTCCGGGTTGTAGTCGCCGCCGAAGAGAAGGCGGCCTCGGGTCGCGTCGCTCAGGCCGGGCATCAGACGGGGTCCCCGTACTGCACGCCGCGCCCGTTGGTGCCGACGTAGACCCGGCCGTACACCCGCGGATCGCCGGTGACGACCCGGCCGATCCAGCCCCACTGGTGCTGGTCGTCGTTGATCCGCACCCAGCTCTTCGCCTCGTCGTCGGAGCGGTGGACGGCGTTGGAGGCGTCGGTCGCGCCGACCATGTAGATCGCCGGGTAGGCGGCGCCCGGGGCGGCCTTGCCGAAGCCCAGGGTGTGCGAGGACCGGCAGCTGCCGACCCGGATGAAGGTGGCGGCCCCGTCGGTGGAGCGGTACAGCCCGGCCTCCTTCGCGCTGAGCCACAGGTCACCGGAGCGTCCCGGTGCCGCGGTCAGCTGGAACTGCGTGTCGCCCGAGGGCAGGCCGGTGGCGGAGGCGGTGAAGGCGAGGCCGCCGTCGGTGCTGACGTGGACGGTGCCGGCGGTCGTGTCGTAGGCGTAGAAGCGCGCCGGGTCCACGGGGTCCGCGACCAGGACGGCGCCCTTCGGGACGGAGGCGGCCTCGGACCAGGTGGCACCGTTGTCCGTCGAGCGGTACGCCGGGTTGACGGTGCCGTTCGAGGACCCGAGGGCCCACAGGAGCACGCTGCCGTCGGCGTTGGTGACGATCGGGCCGGGCGCGTCCTTGGCCGCGGCCGGCTGCGACGCGAACGGCGACCAGGTCTGTCCGCCGTCGTGCGACCAGGCGCCGTTGGCGCTCCCGCTCCAGCCGGTGCGCACGACGTACGAGGGGCGGGCCGCGGCCTGGGCGAGTCCCGTCGTCGAACCGAACACGGGGTTCGACGCCATGCCGCGCGAGGGGGACGCCGTGAGCGACTCGTGGTACATGACGCCGATGTCGCCGTTGCCGCTGATCAGATGTGCCTCGCCGACCGGCGGCGAGATCAGATGGATGATGGCGGTCTCCTCAAGCCCGCGGATCTGCGGCGCCCAGTGCCTGAGGTCGCGCGTGCCGTACAGGGTCGCACCGGTGCCGTAGACGACGTGCCCGGAGTCGAACGGGTCGAGGCCGAGGGCCTGGATCCACCACCCGAACTTGGCCTCGTCTCCACCCCACTTGAGGTAGGGGGTCTCGGAGACGTCGAGGACCGCCTCGTCCTTCAGGGACGTCCAGGTGCGGCCGCCGTCGGTGGATCGGAAGACGGTGTCGATCTCGGACCAGCGGTTGTTGGTGGAGACGACGAGCGTCCCGGGCCGGCGGGCGTCGACGGCGACGCCGCCGTAGCCGAAGGCGTCGGTCCCGCCGTCGCCCGTCGTGCCGCCGGGCTTCACGGGGGTGACCTCGGTCCACGTCCCGTTCGTCGTCAGCAGCTTGTGCACGCTGCCGTCGGACTGGCCGTTGGGGCCGGGGGCGTTGGCGTACGTCACGTACAGCTCCCGGGTGAGGCGGTCGTACGCGGCGCGGATCGGTACCCTCGCGGCGGTGCCGGCCGGCTGCCCGGGCACGGGCTCCCAGGTCTTTCCGTCGGACGTGCGGTAGAGGTTGGAGCGGTCGGGGGTGCCGTCGGAGTCCCCCCAGCCGGCGTAGACGGTTCGGCCGGCGGCGACCAGGAGGGTGATGCCCTGGCCGGTGGCGCTCGGGGTGGCCGGGAAGTCCGCGGGCTGCCAGGTGGCGCCCCGGTCCGTCGACGTGAGCAGTCCGTCGTGCCGGGTGCCGAGCCACAGCGTGTCGCAGTTCCGCGGGTCGACCAGAAGCCGTTCACCGCATCCGCGCCCGTCCTCGTTGGCTCCGAGCTTCACGGGGAGGTCCGTGCGCTTCCAGGTGGACCCCCGGTCCTCGGACCGCAGCACGGCACCGTTGCCGGCCCAGGGCTGGGTGTACGTGCCGAGGGCCAGGTACAGCCGGTCCCGGTGGGTCGGGTCGACGGCGATGGCCTCGACCCCGAGGAGGTTCCAGTCGTCCCAGCCGAGGTGGTCGGTCAGCGGGATCCAGCGGTCGGTGCGGTCGTCCCAGCGGTAGGCGCCTCCGATGTCGGTCCTGGCATAGGCGAGCCCTCGTACCGATGGGTGGAACAGCACCCCGCTGATGAACCCGGTGCCGCCCATGGCGGCGGTGCGCCACCGGTAGCCGCTCTCGGTGACGGCCGAGGGGGCGGCGGCCTGCGCCTGCCCCGCGAGCGCGGGCAAGGAGACGACCGCGGCGGCGGCCGCGGAACCGGCGAGAACGGAGCGCCTGCTGAGGTCGAACGTGTTCATGACATACCTCGGTCCTGGCGAAAGGGGGAGCGGGCTGGGATCGGGGGCGCGGGGGGGGGTGGGGGGCCCCGCCCGGCCGCGGGGGGCGCTCGGCTGGGGTGAGGCCCGGTAGGCGGCCCGGTGCCGGCCCCTGGTTGATTTGCC
>NZ_JBHYKM010000001.1:114573-145413 GCF_042741435.1 Streptomyces sp. NPDC058955
TCGTAGAGCTACCCCGCGGCCGGCGGGGGGTCGGGGGGGGGGGGGGGGGGGGGGGGGGGGGGGGGGGGGGCCCCCCCCCCCCCCCGCGGGGGGGGCGCGATCGGAGGGCGTCAGCCCTTGACGGCTCCCGTGAGCATGCCCTTCTTGAAGTGCCGCTGGACGAACGGGGAGGCCACCGCGACCGGGATCAGCGCGAGGACCATGACGGCCATCTGCAGGCCCAGGGAGGAGAGTTGGCCGGTGCGGACCGCCTGCTGGAGGCCGGTCGGCGCCTCGGTGTTCTTCTGGACCAGTTGGATGAGCACGTTCTGCAGCGGCATCATCGACTGGTCGCTGAGATAGATGGACGCGTTGAACCAGGCGCTCCAGTACCCGACCGCGTAGAACAGCGAGATGACGGCCAGCACCGCGCGCGACAGCGGCATGATGATGGTCAGCAGGATGCGCGTCTCACTGGCCCCGTCGATGCGGGCCGACTCGGTGAGTTCGGGTGAGATCCCCATGAAGAAGGCCCGCAGGACGAGGATGTTGAAGACGCTGACGGCACTCGGCAGGATCAGCGAGAGATAGGTGTCGGTGAGGCCCATCGACTGCACCAGCAGGTACGTCGGGATGAGGCCGGCCCCGAAGAACATGGTCGCCATGATGGCCATGAGGAAGAACCGGTGCCCGAGACTCCCCGGCCGCGAGAGGCCGTAGGCCGCGAGGACCGACACCGTCATCGAGAACAGCGTGCCGACGAGCGTGACGCCCACCGAGACCATGATCGCCCGGCTGACCTGGCCACCGCTGAGCAGTTCCGTGTAGTTGACGAAGGTGATGCCCTGGGGGATCACGACGAGGCCGCCGACCTGGTCGATCACGGACTTCGGCGAGAGGCTGGTGACGATCACGATCCACAGCGGACCGAGCACCCCCAGACAGCAGAGCACGAGGAAACCGCCCTTGGCGGTGAGCCCCGCCTTGCTCGGCGGCTCCTCCCACACCGGGCGGGCGGGAGCCTTGAGGCTGCGGATGAGCTGCGTGTCGAGACTCACTTCTTGTACACCCCCTGCTCGCCCAGCAGGTGCGCGAACTTGTTCGCGCCCAGGACGAGACCGACTCCGATGAGTCCCTTGACCAGGCCGACCGCGGCCGCGTAGCTGAAGTCGCCGTTCTGGATACCCATGTTCCACACGTAGGTGTCGAGGACCTCGCTGGCCCCCGCGCCGACCGCGTACCGCTGGAGCAGGTACTGCTCGAATCCGACGCTCAGCGCGTCGCCCACCCTGAGGACCAGGAGCAGGGCGATCACCGGTCGCAGCGCGGGCAGCGTGACGTGCCACATGCGTCGCCAGCGCCCCGCACCGTCCATGGCGGCGGCCTCGTACAGGTCGGTGCTGACGGCGGACAGCGCCGCGAGGAAGACGATGACCCCCCAGCCGGCGTCCTTCCACACGGCCTGCGCGGTGACCAGGTACTTGAAGAGGTCCGCGTCGGTCATCAGGTCGAAGCCGCTCCACCCGTGCTCCTCCAGGGTCTGCGCGATGATGCCCGCGCCGCCGAGGACCTGCTGGAAGACGGTGACCACGAGGACCCACGAGAAGAAGTGCGGCAGATACATGATCGCCTGCGCCACGGCCCGCACCCGGGGCCGGATCACGCTGTTGATGACCAGCGCGAGGGCGATGGGGACCGGGAAGAACAGCACCAGTTGGAGCACGAACAGGACGAGGGTGTTCTTCGTGGCGCTCCAGAACAGCGGGTCGTCGAGCATGCGGGAGAACTGCTCCACGCCCACCCAGGGGCTGTGGAGGATCGCCGTGATGCCGTTGCTGGAGACGTACGGGTCGTAGTCCTGGAAGGCGACGACGTTGCCGAGCAGCGGGACGTAGTTGAAGAGCAGGAGCAGAAGGATGACGGGCATCGTCATCAGGATGAGCGCGCGGTCGCGGCGCCACCGGACCCGGAAGGGGACCCTGCCCGCCTTGCCGGCCCTGCGCGGCACGCTCTCCTTCACGGTCGCCGCGGTGACCGTGGCCCTCGGCTCCTCGACGGCCGCGGTCGGACGCGTCCCCTCGGGCCTGCTCCCGGCCGTGATGGACATCAGTTGCCGCTGCCGTTCTTGTCGAGGAGCTCCTTGTACCAGTCGCGCAGCTTGTCGCCGCCGGAGGACTTCCAGGTGGAGATGGCCTGCTGGATGTCGGAGAGCTTCTTGTTGCCGCGCACGAAGTCGATCTCCAGCTGCTCGAACTGGCTGGAGAGGGTGGCGTATCGGGCCGGCTCGACGATGTTCATGCCGTAGGTGGACGTCTTCTTGACGAGGGCGCCCTGCCGCTGCTGCCACTCGACCTGCATGCGGGCGATCTCGGGGAGGTCGGGGTGGGCGGTGTAGGGAGCCGGGGCCGCCAGCAGCACCCAGGCGTTGTTCACCTCCTGGACACCCAGGTCGTTCTTGACCGGGGCGCCGTTCTCGACCGTGTAGTGGGTGCCCTCGACGCCGTAGTCGACGAACATCCGCTCCTTGGTGCCGTAGGGTGCCGCCGCGAAGTTGGCGGCGGCCAATGCGTTCTCGACCGTCTCCTTCGAGGCGCCCTTGCGGATCATCGACCAGATGGCGGCGGGCTGGCTGGGGTACAGCGTCGGGCTGCCGCCGTCGGCGCCGAAGTAGTCCATGCCGTGGATCTCGAAGTCCGGGTTGGACTTGGCCTGTTCGGTGGTCTTGCCGTACCAGGCGGACATGTCGTTGTTGTGGACCAGGATCTGTCCCGAGGTGAACCGCTGGCTGGCATCGCCCGTGTTCGCCTTGTCGTCGGGATGGACGACGCCCGCGGCGAACAGCTTGCGGACCCACTCCAGGTGTTCGAGGTACTGGGGGTGCTCGATGCGGTACGTCAGCCTGCCGTCGTCCCCGATGTTCCAGCCGAGCGAGCCGGCAGGGAGGACGCTGAAGATGCCGGCCGCCGACCACCTCATGTCACCGCAGGCCCACACCCTGGCCTTGGCGCTGGTGGCCTCCTTGGCCCAGCTGAGGAACTCGTCGGCCGACTTGGGGACGGTGTAGCCCCTCTTGTCGAAGACGTCCTTGCGGTAGAAGGGCACGATGCCGGGCACGGCGGCAGCGGGCATCGGGATCCCGCGCAGCGCGCCGCCGAAGATGCTCATGCGCCAGGAGTCGGACGGGATCGCGGCCAGGTTCGGGTACTTCTTGACCTTGTCGCCCGCAAGGTAGGGGCCGAGGTCCATGAACTTGGCGGTGACCGCGCTCGAGATCTTGCCGACCAGTTCCCAGCTCGGCACGACCACCATGTCGGGTATGGAGCTGGAGGCGAGCACCGCACCGAGCTTCTCGCCGTAGGTGTTGCCGTCCTGGTTCTGCCAGGTGATCTTCGTGCCCGCTGCGGCGTCGAGCGCCGTGTAGTACGCGCACCCGGCCTTCGGCGGAGTGCCCCAGAGCGGGGCCATGATCTCAAGGGGAGCGCCGGTGCCGAGCTTCGTCGGAACCGAGGTGGCGAGGGTCGCGAGGTCGACCTTGCTGGTGTAGCCCTCCGTCGAGCCGTTCTTCGACGGAATGTCCGGCTTGGCGACCGTGCTGGCGACATGGGCGGGGAGCAGCTTGTCCGCGGCCTTGCCCGACGTGGCGCCCTCTCGCGACGCGCCGCTCTCCGCATCGCTGCAGGCGGTGAGGAGCGGCATTCCCCCGGCCACCGCTGCGGTGGCGACCGCCGTGGAGGCGAGGAAGCTTCTCCGGCTCAGTCCGGAGGAGGCGGCATTCGGCGTCATTGCGTCAACCCTTCGTGGCGCACCTGGACACCCGGCGGTGGGCCGTCGGCTGCGGTGTCGTGACTGGAACTGGCTGAGCGGAAAGCGGGCATCCGACCACTGCGACGTGATCGCAGTCGAAGCGCTTCGATGTTGCAGTGAGGTTAAGTGAACACCCAAGGGCGCACAAGAGTCGCTTCCAAGATTCCTCCGAGGGACGGGAGGTGACTGCTGGCCATTCGCTGTACACCCTGCCGGATGTGCTGGTGCCGCTCTCTTGACACTCCCCCTGGGGCCTGATGAGCATCGAAGCGCTTCACGAGCATGCGCCGCTCCATCTCAAGGGGATTCCACGTGTCCGCACACACGCCGCACGCACCACTGCCTTTCCGCGATCAGCGACTGTCCTTCGCGAAGCGCGTCGACGACCTCCTGTCGCGGCTCACCCTCGACGAGAAGACCGGATTCCTGCACCAGTTCGCGCCGGCCGTGGAGCGGCTCGGCATCGCCGCCTTCCGCACCGGCCAGGAGGCCCTGCACGGCGTGGCCTGGATGGGTCCGGCCACCGTCTTCCCGCAGGCAGTGGGCCTCGGCGCGACCTGGAACACGGATCTCGTACGGAGGGTCGGCGAGGCGGTGTCCAAGGAGGTCCGGGCTATGCGGGCCCGCGACGACCGGGTGGGCCTGAACGTCTGGGCCCCGACCGTGAACCTGCTGCGCCACCCTCTGTGGGGCCGCAACGAGGAGGGCTACTCGGAGGACCCGAAGCTCACCTCGGCCATCGCCACCGCCTACACCCGCGGCCTGCGCGGCGAGCACCCGACGTACTGGCGCACCGCGCCCGTCCTCAAGCACTGGCTGGCCCACAACAACGAGACGGCCCGCGACGTCGCGTCCTCCTCGGTCCGCCCGCGCGTCCTGCACGAATACGACCTGCGCGCCTTCCGCGAGACGGTCGAGGCGGGCGCCGTAGCCGGTGTGATGCCCGCGTACAACCTGGTCAACGGCCGCCCCAACCACGTCTCGCCCCATCTGCGCGAGCACCTGCGCACCTGGACCGACGAGGAGCTGATGGTCTGCTCCGACGCGGGCGCGCCCTCCAACCTGGTCGACTCCGAGCACTACTTCGACACCCACGAGGAGGCGACGGCCGCCGCGCTGCTGGCCGGCGTCGACAGCTTCACCGACCACGGCACCGACAGCTCGAAGATCACCACACGGGTCCGCGGCGCCCTGGAGCGGGGCCTGCTGACCGAGTCCGACGTCGACGCGGCGGTCCGCCGCCAGCTCTCGGTGCGTTTCCGTCTCGGCGAGTTCGACCCGGAACACGACCCGCACGCGCTCACCACGGACTTCGACACCCCGGCCCACCGGGCCCTCGCCCAGGAGGCGGCCGAGCAGGCGGTCGTCCTGCTCAAGAACAGCGGTGACCTGCTGCCGCTCGCGCCCGGCACCCGGCTCGCGGTGGTCGGCCTGCTCGCCGACGAGTGCAAGCTCGACTGGTACAGCGGCACGCTCCTGCACCGCAGCACGCCGCTGGCCGGCCTGTCCGAGCGGTTCGGCGCGGAGCACGTGCAGTTCGCGGAGGGCGTGGACCGGATCCTGCTGAAGACCTCGGCCGGAACCTTCCTGCACGTCCCCGAGGCCGACGCCGCCGACGAGGTGCGCGGCGCCGGAGGCGCCCTCGACCCGGCCCTGCTCGCGGGCCGGACGGACCTGCCCCCGCTCACCACCGACGCGACCGGCACCGAGCTCTCCCTCGTCGACTGGGGCGAGGGCGTGCTGACCCTGCGCGCCCCCGACGGCCGCTACCTCTCCGTCGCCGAGGACGGCCTTGTCCGCGCCTCCGCCGACCGGCCCGGAGGCTGGGTCGTCCAGGAGACCTTCCGGCTGGAACCGCACGAGGACGGCCACCTCCTTCGGCCCATCGGGACGGGTCACCCCCTCTCTGTCGCCGCCGACGGCCTGAAGGTTGCCGCCGGGAACGGGAAGGGCGGGGAGGTCTTCGAGGTGGTCGTCGTCGAGAGTGGCGAGGACGCGGTGAGCAGGGCCGCCTCGCAGGCGGACGTGGTCGTGGTGGTCGCGGGCAACGACCCGCACATCAACGGCCGCGAGACCGAGGACCGTACGACCCTCGCCCTCCCCGCCCACCAGGAGCGCCTCCTGCGCGCGGCCCGCACGGCCAACCCGAACACGGTGCTGGCCCTGGTCTCGGCGTACCCCTACGCGGTCGACCACGCGGAGGTCCCGGCGCTGCTGTGGACGGCCCACGGCGGCCAGGCGGCCGGCAGCGCCCTGGCCCGGATCCTGGCCGGCGACGTCTCCCCCGCCGGCCGCCTCCCGCAGACCTGGTACGCCGACGACTCCGACCTGCCCGACCTCCTCGACTACGACGTGATCGGCGGCCGCCAGACGTACCTCTACTTCGAGGGCACGCCCCTCTTCCCGTTCGGCCACGGCCTGTCGTACGCGTCCTTCTCCTACGAGGACCTCACGCCCTGCGTCGAGGACGGGACGCTGCACGTGTCCTTCACGGTCGCCAACACCGGTGGCGTCACCGCGGACGAGGTCGCCCAGCTCTACACCCGGACCGTGGAGCCGACGGTGCCGCGGCCCCGCAGGGAACTGGCCGCGCACCAGCGGGTGACGCTCGCGCCCGGCGAGGTCACGGAGATCTCCTTCCGGGTGCCGATGTCGGCCCTCGCGTTCTGGGACGTCGCGCAGGGACGCCACCGGGTGGCACCGGGCCGCTACGAGATCCTCGTCGGAGCGTCCAGCGAGGACATCCGCCTGGCCCGTACCGTCGACCTCGACGGCGAGCCGTCCCTCCCCCGGCCGGTCATGGCGGGCGGCCTGGAGGCGGTGAGCTTCGACGAGCAGCGCGACACGGAGATCGTGGACCGCTCGAGGACATCGGGTGACTCCGTCGCCCCGGTGACCGGCCTGCGGGGCGAGCTGGTGTTCCGTGACTGCGACTTCGGAGAGGGGGCCGCGGGGATCACGGTGGTGGCCTCGGGTGAGGGCACGGTCGAACTCTCGCTGGGAGACGGACCGGTACTGGCGGCCCTCACGCTTTCCCCGGAGGCGGCGGCCGGGCCCTACGACTACGCCACGGTGAGCGCCCCCGTCGTCGCGGCTGCCGGTGTGCATGACGTCCGCCTCGGACTGCGCGGCCCGATGCGACTCGCGTGCGTCGGCTTCACCGCCTGATGCGGCTCTCTGTGACTCATGACCACGGTCTGGCCCGGCGCGCCATCGAAGCGCTTCACTTCGAGCAAAAGGCGTTGCTGCAGTGGACCCTTCTTCCTTACCAGGCATTGACATCATGTCTCAGATGATGACAGCGTCGAAGCGCTTCACCAATCGATGTCTCTCCGCTCGTGAGGTGTCCCTCCCGTGGGTTCTGCTTCCCAGCCCCGAGGGCCCGTCCCCGGAGCACGACGAGTACTCGGGCGCCGGAACTCGGGACACCGTGTCCGATGCATCCGGGCTCACCCGAACGCCCAAGGACAGCCACCACTGGAACCGGGGCCTGATCACCGCGCACCGCGCGCGGACGGAGGAAACCAGCCGATGAAGTTCACCGACGGCTACTGGCTGATGCGTCCCGGAGTGACCGTGCGCCACGCCACCGAGGTCGCGGAGGTCCGGGCCGACGAGCACCGGATGACCCTCTACGCGCCGGTGAAGCACGTGCGCGGCCGCGGCGGCACGCTCAACAGCCCGCTGCTGACGATCGAATGCTGGTCGCCGGCCGAGGGCGTGATCGGGGTACGTGCCACCCACCACGCCGGTTCGGTGCGGCGGGGGCCGGAGTTCGCGCTGCCCGGCGCTGAACCGGAGATCGGAAAGGTGCACCGGGACGGCACGGTGGTCGAGCTCAGTGCGGGCGAGCTGTCGCTGCGGGTGGACACCTCCCGGCCGTGGCGACTGGAGTTCACCGCCGGTGGTCGGGTGCTGACCTCCGTGGGTGAGCGCGGGACCGGCTTCGCCACCGACGGCGACGGCCGGCACTTCATGCTCGGACAGCTCGCCCTGGGGGTCGGCGAGCTGGTCTACGGACTCGGTGAGCGGTTCACGCCGTTCGTGCGGAACGGGCAGGTGGTGGACATCTGGCAGGCGGACGGCGGCACCAGCAGCGAGCAGGCGTACAAGAACATCCCCTTCCACCTGACCAACCGCGGCTACGGCGTCTTCGTCAACCACCCCGGCAAGGTCAGTTACGAGGTCGGCTCCGAGTCGGTCGGCCAGGTCCAGTTCAGCGTCGAGGACCAGTCGCTGGAGTTCTTCGTCGTTCACGGCCCGACCCCGAAGCAGGTCCTTCAGCGCTACACCGCGCTCACCGGCCGCCCCGCCCTGCCCCCGGCCTGGGCGCTGGGCCTGTGGCTGACCACCTCCTTCACCACCGACTACGACGAGGCGACCGTCAACCGCTTCGTCGACGGGATGGCCGAGCGCGGCATCCCGCTGAGCGTGTTCCACTTCGACTGCTTCTGGATGCGCGGCTACCAGTGGAGCGACTTCGTCTGGGACTCCGACACCTTCCCCGACCCGGCCGGCATGCTGGCGCGCCTCAAGGAGCGGGGGCTGCGGATCTCCGCCTGGATCAACCCGTACATCGCGCAGAAGTCGGCCCTGTTCGAGGAGGGCATGCGCGAGGGCCACCTGGTGCGGCGCCCGGACGGCAGCGTCTGGCAGTGGGACCTCTGGCAGCCCGGCATGGCCCTGGTGGACTTCACCAGCCCCGCCGCCCGCGACTGGTACACCGGCAAGCTGAAGACACTGCTCGACCAGGGCGTGGACTGCTTCAAGACCGACTTCGGCGAGCGCATCCCCACCGACGTCGTGTGGCACGACGGCTCCGACCCGGAGCGGATGCACAACTACTACACCCAGCTCTACAACCAGGCCGTCTTCGACCTCCTGCACGCGGAGCGCGGCGAGGGCGAGGCGCTGCTCTTCGCCCGTTCCGCCACCGCCGGCGGCCAGCAGTACCCGGTGCACTGGGGCGGCGACTGCGAATCCCACTTCAACGCCATGGCCGAGTCACTGCGCGGCGGACTCTCCCTCGGCCTGTCCGGCTTCGGGTTCTGGAGCCACGACATCGGCGGATTCGAAGGGACCCCGACGCCCACCGTCTTCAAGCGCTGGGTGCAGTTCGGGCTGCTCTCCTCGCACAGCCGCCTGCACGGCAGCAAGTCCTACCGCGTGCCGTGGGACTACGGCGAGGAAGCCGTCGACGTCACCCGCGAGTTCACCCTCCTCAAGCACCGCCTCGCCCCCTACCTCCAGCGCGCCGCCCAGCAGGCCCACGCCACCGGCATCCCGGTGATGCGCGCCATGGTGCTCGAGTTCCCCGACGACCCGGCCGCCGCCACGCTCGACCGGCAGTACATGCTCGGCGACGACCTGCTCGTCGCCCCGGTCTTCACCGACGACGGCACGGTCGACTACTACGTCCCCGAAGGGACCTGGACCAACCTCCTGACCGGCGCGCAGGTCACCGGCCCCCGCTGGGTCCGCGAGCAGCACGACTTCCACACCCTGCCGCTGCTGGCCCGCCCGGACTCGGTCATCGCGCTGGCCGCCGACGACCAGCACCCCGTCTCGGCCTGGGCGGGCGGCGTCGAACTGCGGGTCAACGCCTTCGCCGACGGCGCCGAGCACACCGTCGTGATCCCGCGCTCCGACGGCCCGGGGGAGACTGCCCGGTTCCACCTGAGCCGCCGGGGCGACCGCCTGCACGTGACCACCGACAGCCCGCACCCGTGGCAGGTGCGGATCGGCAGCCCGAACGCGACCGCCCACGCCCGGCCGGCCGGCACCTCGGAGGCCGACCTGCCGTACCCGGCCTGAACCCGACAGCCGGGGCTCGGCACCGACCGGTCCCGAAGTCGGTCACGTCGGCAGGCAGGGCGCGCGAACGGCGTCCTGGCCGGGCGTCCGGGCACGGGCGCCCGGCGGGGGCGCCGTCGTATCAGCACGCGTGCACCGTCCGGGCCGTACCCACCGACAGCACCTTCAGCGCCGACGGCCCGGTGCTCCGGTTCAGCGGCTGCGCCACCCTGACCCTGTTCGTCGCCGCCCGGACGGACTACAAGCTCGACGCGGCGTCCGGGTGGCGCGGAGCCGACCCCGCCCCGGTCGTGGCGAGCACCCTCGGCAGGGCGGCGGCCCGTTCCTACGACGAGCTGCGCAACGAGCACACCGCCGAGACGCGAGCCCTGATGCACCGCGTCTCGTTCGCCTGGGGCACCACCGACGCCGCCGTCGTCGCCCTGCCCGCCAGGTCCCGGCTGGTCCGGTACGCGGCCGGCGGGGCGGAACCCTAACTCGAACGGACGATGTTCGACTACGGCCGGTACCTGCTGATCAGCTCCCAGCCGGGTGGCGACCCGCAACGCCTTCGGCCAGGCCACGCGCGGCTGGACCGCCCGCACCAGCCATTCTGCAACCACCCGCCCTTCCAGATGGACGGCAACTTCGGCATCACGGGCGCGGTGGCGGAGATGCTGCTGCAGAGCCACGACGGCGCCATCCACCTGCTGCCCGCCTGCCGGCCGCATGGAAGGCCAAGGGCTCGTTCACCGGGTTCCGCGCTCGCGGCGGTTACGAGGTCAGCTGCGAGTGGCGGGACGGGAGGGTGACGTCGTACAGGATCGTGGCCGACCGGGCGCAGAGCCGGAGGACCGTCACGGTGCGGGTGAACGGCACGGCCCTGGAGGTGAGGCCGCTCAAGCCCTCCCTGTGACACCAGCGGGTCCGGCGCTCCTCCGGCAGCCGTCGTCGCAGGGCGCGTGTCGTGGGAGCGTCACCGGCCGTGGACGGGGCCTGGATGCCCCGGTGGTTCAGCCACCCGATCCCCCGTCGATCGGGGCACCGGTGATGGCCCGCATCTCCTGCCCGATCATCTCCGGCAGCGGTGTGCCGTCGCGGTTGCCGAGGATGACTCCGACCCAGCCGGTGTCCGGGTAGATGTCCCAGTTGGCGCAGACCCCGGGGTTGCCGCCGGCGCGCTGGTAGTTCCACTGGCCGTTGACGATGGAGACCGGAATCCCGTACGCCCCGAACGACGCCGGTCCGTGGGGGATCTTGGCGGCGGTGAGCACGTCGGCCCAGGGCCGGTCCAGGACCGTGCCGTCGCCCAGTGCGCGGGCGAACCGAACCAGGTCCGGCGCGGTGGCGAAGCCGCCGTCCCCGGGGGCGTCGATGAAGGCGCGGCCCGGATTCTTGCCGAGTAGGTTCGGATCCGGGCTGCTCTTGTCCAGGTTGCGGATAGCGTCCACCACGCTGCCGTCCGCCAGTCGCATGTGCGGGTGCGCGATGTGCGCGTCGGCGAGCCACTGCGGCCTGGTGCAGAACGCCGAGCCGGTCATGCCGCAGCGCCGGAAGATGTTCTCCTGCACGTAGTCCCAGTACGTCTCGCCGGTCACTGCCTCCACGATCAGCGCGGCGAGGGTGACCTCCGCCTCCTCGTGCGCGGTGCCGGGAACGCCCGGGACACCCACCGGTCTCGCCTGCCGGGCCCGCTGCTCGTAGTACGCATGCACCTCGTCCCGGCTCCGGAAGACGCGCTGCACGTCCTCATCCGGGCTGTGCAGCCCGGAGGTGCCGGACAGCAGGTGGTGGAGGGTCACCTGCTCGGCGACCTCCTTGGCGAAGCCCTTCAGATGGGTGCCCACCGTGTCCGACAGCTTCACCCTGCCCTGCTGCGCCAACTGCAGGACGGCCACCGCACCGAACGGCTTGCCCGCCGAGCTGAGGCTGAACGCGACGCCCTCGTGGTTGGCGATCCCCTTCTCCTCGTCGGCCATGCCATAGCTGCGGGACAGCACCGTCCGGCCCCGGTGCGACAGCAGCACCACGCCGGAGAACCTGCCTTCGGCGGCCAACCTGGCCACATACCGGTCGTAGGCTCCACCAGGCCGGGTGTTCGGCGGGATCGGGCCGCGCGGGGCCTGGTCGGCGTGGCCGGGCTGGGCGCCCACCAGCGACGCCCCTGCCGCCACGCCGACGGCCGCCGACCCGCCCCACCCCAGCAGCCGCCTCCGGTTGACACCGCGTACGGAATCCGCGTCCATGATCACAGTCCTTTCCCGATGAACGAACCGACCGTCTCTGCGCCGTGGCCCATGACTCCACTGAAGACGGGGACCTGTTGCGGTGGCGTATGAGCTTTCCGATACGTCCGCGATAAGCGTTCCGGGAGGATCACCGGCCGTCGTGCCGAGGCCCACCCGGCGCGAGCGGCCCGTTGCGGCCCCGGCGTTCGGCGCCCAGGTGGGCGAAGTAGTCGACCAGGTCGCCAGATGGATCTTGCTGGTCAGGCCGCCTCGGGACCGGCCGAGGGCCGGGTCGCGGAGCCCCCTTTTTCTGGCCCCCGCCGCGTGCTGATGAGCCCGGACGACCGGGGAGTCGACCGACACCAGCCACTCGATGGTGGCCCACGGACCGTGGTGGGCCGTCCGCCGGTCTGGCCTCGGCGGCGGTTGATCAACGACAGACGATTCCGGGTCCGGACTGGTGTGCCATGGCGGGACGTCCCTGTCCAGTAGGCCCATGGGGCCGGGTCTACGACCTGTTCCGCCGCTGGCAGCGCAACGGCACCTGGCACCGGATCCTCACCCGCCTCCAGTCCCTGGCCTGCACCAAGCTGCACCTGACCGTCGAGCGGGGGCAAAAGCCCATGGCGATCGTGGTCACGGCAGGTCAGCGCGGGGACTCGCCGCAGTTCGAACCGGTGCTGGGGAAGGTCCGCGTGCCCCGCATCGGGCCGGGCCGGCCCCGCGGACAAGGCGGACCAGGCCCGCAACCGCGGAAAGCTGGGCTCCCGCGGCGGGCGGCCGCCGCGCTTCGACCCGGTCGACTACCGCGGGCGCCACGCGGTCGAGTGCGGAACGAACCTCTCAAGAAACACCGGGCAGCGGCCACCCGCTACGACGAACTCGCCGTTCGCCATGAAGCAGCGGTGCTGGTCGCAGCCCTCGATGAGTGGCTGTGACCAGCACGTCAGCAGCAGGCCCTATCGACAGAGGGCGGCAACTTGCCCCCACTCTCCGAACGATCATTCGACGGCGTCGCTGCACCGAACCGCACCATCCCGCGGCAAGACCCGCTTTCGACTCACGCCCTAACCGGGGTGCAGGGTGGCTTCGCCGGTGAGGCGGACGCCGACCCTCCGGCCCGGTTCCACCCGCAGCGGAGTGGGCGTGCGGATGTCGACCGGCTCGTCCAGGCCGGCGACGGCGACCGTGACCAGGGCGTCGTGGCCGAAGAAGCGGACGTCGGTCACGACGCCTTCGGCATCGGCACCGTCCGGCTCCGCGAGCCGGAGCTGCTCGGGCCTCAGGAGGACGAGGCCCTCGCGCCGGCCCGCCGGAGCGGCAGCCAGCGGGACGCGCCCCAGCACGGTCGTGGCCACGCCCTCGTCGGCGGTGCCGGGCACCAGGACGGCGTCTCCGACGAACTGGGCCAGCCACGGGTCCACCGGCCGGTGGTACAGCTCCTCCGGGGTGGCGCACTGGGCCACCCGCCCCTCGCGCAGGACGGCGACGACATCGGCGGTGGACAGCGCCTCCTGCTGATCGTGCGTCACGAGCAGTCCGGTCGCGCCGCTCTCCCGGAGCACGGCACGGACCTCGGCCCGTACGGCGTCGCGCAGTCCGCTGTCGAGTGCGCTGAACGGTTCGTCGAGCAGCACGAGATGGGGCTGCGGGGCGAGCGCCCGGGCGAGGGCCACGCGCTGTTGCTGGCCGCCGGAGAGCTCGTGCGGCATGCGGTCGCCGTAGCCGGGCAGACCCACCAGGTCGAGCATCTCCCCCACCCGCGCCCGCCGGGCCGCACGGTCGAGGCCGCTCAGTCCGAAGGCGACGTTCCGGGCCACGCTCAGGTGCGGGAAGAGCGCGCCCTCCTGCGGGACGATCCCGATGCGGCGCCGTTCGGGCGGCAGGTGGACGCCGGGGCCGCCGAGGAGCCGGCCGGCGACGGTCACGGTGCCGGCGTCGGCCTTCAGGAACCCCGCGATCACCCGCAGCAGGGTGGTCTTGCCGCAGCCGGAGGGGCCGAGCACGGCGGCCAGGGCGCCGCCGGGGACGGCGAGGTCCAGGCCGTCGAGGACCGGCGCCCCCGGCCCGTACGCCTTGACGACCTGGCGGACCTCGAGCTCGTTCATGTCCCGGTCGTTCATGTGCGGTGCCTTCCGAGGAGGTACGAGGGGATGGCGGCCAGCAGGATCAGCGCGGCGGCGTAGGGGGCGGCCGCGGCGAAGGATCCGGTGCCGGTCTCGGTCCACAGCCGGGTCGCCAGGGTGTCCATGCCGGTGGGGCGCAGCAGCAGCGTGGCGGGGAGTTCCTTCATGCAGACGACGAAGGTGAGGGCGGCGCCGGCCGCGACGCCGGGTGCGGCGAGCGGCAGCGTGACCTCCCGGAGCACGCCGAGGGGGGTACGCCCCAGGGAGCGGGCGACGTCGTCGAGCACGGGCGGGGCCTGGAGGACGGCCGCCCGGGTGGCGGCCACCGCGACGGGCAGGAAGAGGACCGCGTAGGCGCAGATCAGCAGCGGGGTTTCCTGGTAGAGCGGGCGCGCGTAGCGGACGGCGAAGAAGACGAGTGCCAGGGCGACGGTGATGCCGGGCACCGCGTGGCCGGCGTACGCGGCCTGTTCGAGGAGGTGGGCGAGGCGGCCGCGGTGCCGGGCGGCGATGACGCCGACCGGCAGCGCGAGCAGAGCGGTGAGGGCGGCGCCCGCGGCGGCCACTCCCAGGGTGGTCAGGGCCGTGGCCGTCAGCGTGGCCGGGTCCCATGTCGCGGAGGTGCCGACGGCGAGCCAGTACCCGAGCGTGGCGAGCGGGAAGCCGACGGCCAGGGTGACGACGGCGCCGCACCAGGCGAGCGCGAGGGGCTTCAGGCGTCCGAGGGCGGCGGGGACGGCCCGTCGGGCGGTGCCCGTGCCGGTACGGGAGTAGTCGGCGCGGCCCCGGGTACGGGTCTCGGCGGCGACGAGCAGCACCGTCATGACGACCAGGACGGCGCTGAGCGCGGCGGCCGGGGTGCGGTCGAAGCTGGCGCGGTAGGAGGTGTAGATGCCCCGGGTGAAGGTGTCGTACCGCATGAGGGAGACGGCGCCGAAGTCGGAGAGCACGTACAGCGCGACGAGCAGTCCGCCGCCGGCGGCGGCGGGGCGCAGCTGGGGCAGGGTGATGCGCAGGAAGGTGCGCAGCGGACCGTGGCCGAGGGAGCGCGCGACCTCTTCGTGGCCGGGGTCGGTGCCGCGCAGCGCGGCGGCGACCGGGAGGTACACGTAGGGGAAGCTCGCCAGGGTCAGGGCGATCGCCGAGCCGGTGAAGCCGGAGAGGGAGGGCGCGGCGGACAGCCACGCGAACGCGGTGACGTAACTGGGCACCGCCAGCGGCAGCGTGACGAGTACCGACCAGGCGCGGGCGCCGGGCAGCGCCGTGCGGACCGTGAGCCAGGCGAGCGAGACGCCGATGAGCAGGCAGGCGGCGACGACCACAGCGGTCAGGCCGAGGCTGCGCAGCAGGAGTTCGCCGGTGCGGGGGTCGGCGATGACGTCCCAGGCGAAGGCGGGGCCGTGTTCGAGGGCGCGCACGCCGAGGTAGCCGAGCGGCAGCAGGGCGAGGGCGGCCGCGAGCACGGCGGGCACGATCAGGGTCGGGGACGGCCGGCCGACGGCACGCCCCCGCCCGGCAGGTGCCTTGGCGCCTGCCGGGCGGGGGTCGCGTAGGGCCGGGGCGGAGCGCTCCGGTGCGGTCACGTCAGACCAGTCCGACGTCCTGGAGCATGGCCAGCGTCTCCTTGAGGGAGGACAGCCGGCCGAGGTCGATCTTCGGCGGCTGGAGGGTCTCCAGTGGCGGCACGCCCTCGGCGGTCTTCACTCCGGCGGCCAGCGGGTACTCCTTGGTCTCCTCGGCGAAGTAGCTCTGGGCCTCGGCGGAGAGGAAGTAGTCGACGGCCTTCTGCGCGAACGCGGCCTGCTTCTCGTCGGCGCCCTTGAGGATGCCGACGCCGGCGACGTTGACCAGGCCGCCGGGGTCGCCCTTGGGCAGGTAGTGGATCTTGGCCTTGAGTTTGTCGGCGCCCTTCTCGGCGGCCTGCTCGTACCAGTAGTAGTGGTTGATCAGACCGAGCGAGACCTCGCCCTTGTCGACGGCCTCCAGGACCTTCAGGTTGTTCTCGTACGCCTTGGGCTCGTTGGCCTTGAGTCCCTTGAGCCAGGTGCGGGCGGCGTCGTCGCCCTCCAGGACGCGCATGCCGGTGACGAACGCCTGGAAGGAGGCGTTGGTCGGGACGAAGCCGATCTTGCCCTTCCATTCCGGCTTCACCAGTTCGTGCACGCTGTTCGGGGGCGTCGGCACCTGGTCGGGGTTGTAGCCGAGGACGCGCACGCGGCCGCTGACTCCGGTCCAGTCGTCGGCGGAGCTGCGGTGGGCGGGGTCGACCTTGTCGAGGGTGGCCTTGGGGAGCGGGGCGAGGCGCTGCTCCTTGGAGAGCGCGCCGAGGGCGCCCGCGTCCTGGGAGAGGAAGAGACCGGCCTCGGTCTTGTCGCCCTCCTCCAGGAGCTGCGCGGACAGTTCGGCGCTGTCGCCGTACCGGACCTCGACGTTGGCGCCGAGGTGCTTCTCCAGCTTCTCGATGAGCGGCTTCACGAGGTTCTCGTTGCGGCCGGAGTAGATGACGAGGTCGGCCGGCTCATCACTGCCGCAGGCGGCGATGAGGGGGGTGAGCAGGACGGCCGCGGTGAACGCGGTCAGCGTGCGGGCCAGGGGGCGGCGCATACGGGAGGGCCTTCCTGCTGTTCTCGATCGACGAATCCTGTGAATACGGAATTGATAAGGTAAAGCTAACCTAAGGGTCAAGTCAGGATTCGATAACGGTCCGTCGAATCCGGCGAGCCGGCGAGTCCGTCGCGTCCGTCGCGTCCGTCGCGTCCGTCGACAAAGAGACATCTGCAACATCCTCCCCCTCTTCCCGCTAAGGGAAGCCTTACCTACGATGCGCCCGTGACGCTCCTCCCCGCCCCGCCCGTCGGCGGCCACGCCCTCCCGCTCGCCCGTGACCTCGCACTCCACGGCGACCGCACCGCCCTGCTGACGGCCGACGGTGAACTCTCCTACCGCCGGCTGGCCACGCGGGTCGAGGAGACCGCCCGCCGGCTCGGCCCCGAGCGGCGGCTGGTCCTCCTGCCGGGTGCCAACACCGTCGGGGCGCTCGTCGCCCACCTGGCCGCGCTCTCGGCCGGCCACGCGGTGCTGCTCGTGCCCGGCGACCACCCCGACGCGATCGCCGCGCTCACCGCCGCGTACGACCCGGACGTCGTGATCCACCCGGAGGACGGCGACGAGTGGCGCGTCGAGGAGCGGCGCCCCGCCTCCGCGCACACCCTCCACCCCGACCTCGCGCTGCTGTTGAGCACCTCCGGCTCCACGGGCTCCCCCAAGCTGGTCCGGCTCTCGTACGAGAACCTCCAGGCCAATGCCGAGTCGATCGCCGCGTACCTCGGCATCCGCGACACCGACCGGGCCGCGACCACCCTGCCGATGCACTACTGCTACGGCCTGTCCGTGATCCACAGCCATCTGCTGCGCGGCGCCGGACTCGTCCTCACCGGCCTCTCGGTCGCCGACGCCTGCTTCTGGGACCTCTTCCGGACGGCCGGCGGCACCGCGCTCGCGGGCGTCCCGTACACCTTCGACCTGCTCGACCGGGTCGGCTTCGCGGACATGGAACTCCCGCGGCTCCGGTACGTCACCCAGGCGGGCGGCCGTCTCGCGCCCGACCGGGTCGCGCACTACGCCGAACTGGGACAGCGGCGCGGCTGGGACCTCTTCGTCATGTACGGCCAGACGGAGGCGACGGCCCGCATGGCGTACCTGCCTCCCGCACTGGCCGCCGAGCACCCCACGGCCATCGGCGTCCCCGTCCCCGGCGGCTCGTTCCGCCTTGAGCCGGTCGAGGAGGCGTCCGAGGACGTGGGCGAACTCGTCTACACCGGCCCGAACGTCATGCTCGGCTACGCCCGCACCCCCGAAGACCTCGCCCTCGGCCGCACGGTCGACGCCCTGCGCACCGGCGACCTCGCCCGCCGCACCGAGGCGGGCCTGTACGAGATCGTCGGGCGGCGCAGCCGCTTCCTGAAGATCCTCGGACTGCGCGTCGACCCCCAGCGGATCGAGGCCCTGCTCGAACGGCACGGCCTGGACGCCCTGTGCGCGGGCGACGACGAGCACATCGTGCTCGCCGTCGTCCGCCGGCCCGGGTGGGACGAGCGGCGCGTACGAAGACGCGTGGCCGACGAATGCGGCCTTCCCGCCCGCGCCCTCCAGGTCCACCTGCTGCCCGAACTCCCCCGGCTGGTCACGGGCAAGCCCGACTACCAGGCCGTCCGCGCCCTGAGCCGGCCGGCCGAACAGCCCCCGGCCGACGGCGAGGGAACGCCGGACGATCTCCGCGCGCTCTACGCACGGATCCTGGACCGCCAGGACGTGACGCCCGACAGCACGTTCGTCTCCCTCGGCGGCGACTCCCTCTCGTACGTCGAGATGTCCCTCCACCTCGAATCCCGCCTCGGCCGGCTGCCCTCGAACTGGCACACGACCCCCCTCCGCGAACTGGAGCAGAGCGCACGGGCCGGCCGGGGCGGCCGGTCGCGGCGACGGAGCGTGGAGACCAGCGTCGTCCTGCGTGCGGTGGCGATCGTGTGCGTCGTCGGCTCCCACATCCGACTCTTCGAGATCCGCGGCGGTGCCCATCTGCTGCTCGCCATCGCCGGGTTCAACTTCGCCCGCTTCCTGCTCTCCTCGGACGAACGCCGCGAGCGGACGCGCCGCTCGGCCCGCAGCATCGCGCGGATCGCCGTCCCCACCATGGCCTGGACCGCCGTCGCCCTCCTCATCAGCGACGACTACGACCTGTCCAACCTGTTCCTGCTCCACAACGCGCTCTGGCCGGAGGTCATGGGGACCGGCATCCACCTCTGGTTCGTCGAGGCCCTCGTCTACATCCTGCTGGCCCTGACGGCCCTGCTCGCCCTCCCCTCCGTCCACCGCCTGGAACGCCGATTCCCGTACGGGCTGCCGGTCGCCCTGGTCGGACTCGGTCTGCTCACCCGCTACGAGCTGGTGGGCCTGCCGGCCCGCGCCCAGATCACCGACGCGGTCACCGTGTTCTGGCTCTTCGCCCTCGGCTGGGCCGCGGCCCGCTCCCGGACGGTGCCGCACCGGATTCTGGTCACGGCCACCGCCCTGGCCACCGTCCCGGGCTTCTTCCCCGGCGAGCCTCGCCGGGAGCTGTTCGTCATGATGGGCTTCTGTCTGCTGGTGTGGTTCCCCACCCTGCCGAGCGTTCACCGCGTCAACCGGGTGGCCGGCCTGCTCGCGGGCAGTTCGCTCGCCATCTACCTGACGCACTGGCAGGTCTTTCCGCTCGTCGACGGCGTCTCGGAACCCCTGGCCCTCGTCGTCTCCCTGCTCTTCGGCATCGGATACGCCACGGGCGTCGACTGGCTCGTCCGGCGAGCGTCGGCACTCCGGGCCGCCGGGCGCCTCGTACCCCGGCCCCGGGCAGAGCCCGAGCCCGAGCCGGCCGGGGCCGGTACGACACCCTCATGACCGCGGTCGGCGCGCGCCCGCCCGCGGTGCGGTTCAACCGTGCGGCGAGGCAAAGCCGGCCAGGGCGTCATGCAGGCCCTGGAGGTCTTCCAGCGTCTCGAGAACCACATCGGCCCCCGCCTCTCGCAGGGCGGCAGCCGGGGTCTTCCCGGACGCGACCGCGACGACCGCGGCACCGCCTTCGAGACCGGTACGGACGTCCTCCAGGGAGTCGCCGATGATGACGGTGTCGGCGCGGGTGAAGGCCGTCCCGTGCTTGGCCTGGGCCCGTTTCCGGGCGATGTCGACGAGCGCCGGCCGGTGCTGGTCGTCGGAGGCGTATCCGCCGATCTCGGCGTCGACGTAACCACCGAGGTCGAAGGCCGCGAGCTTCAGCAGGGCGTTGGGCTTGAGGTTGCCCGTGACGACCGTCGGAACGTACTCGGGGCGGTCGTGGACCGAGCGCAGCGCTTCGACGGCGCCGGGCATGAGGACGCCGTGTGCGCGCAGCTCCTCCGCGTGGGCGGCGAGGCGTTGGGGGACGAGGTCCACCATCCGCGGCAGCAGCTCGGGGAGGTCGTGCTCCGAGACGCCGTTGTCCAGGAGGAGGGCGCGAATCGCGAGCGGCATCGTGACGCCCGTACCGCGAGCGGGGAGGTGTTCGGCGGGGCGACCGACGACCTCGGCGAAGGCTTCCCGGTAGACCTGTCGGTCGATGTCACCGACGTACAGCAGCGTACGGTCGATGTCCCACAAGATCAGAACCTGCCCGGTCTGCGTCACGATCGACTCCTCGTCCCCATCACGGTGGCGGCCCGTTGCTGCGGGTCCCGAGCGTATGGGGTGCGGTCGCCCGGCTGCAGCCCGGCCGGCAGGGACCGGCCGTGGATCCGTTCCGCCCGACGCGCTCCGCGTGCCGCTGCTGCCGCGTTCCCCGCACTGCGAGGAGATGTCCGGCCCGGCCACCGGCAGCGCGGGAGACTTCTGTCGCTCACGGCCGAGCACCGGCGTTTCGGCCAACCTGTCCCGCCCGCGCGCTCTTGCGCGGCAAGGGTCGGTGCACTGCGCACCTTCGGAGAACCGCTGGATTCCAGGGTGCGCAACCCGACCGAAAGACACGTGTTCGAAATCGCGGCGGCGTCGTTGGACAAGCCGACACCACCCGCACGCCCCCGCGGGCGCCGGGGGCGAAGCTGTACGGCGGCCCGCCGCCCTACGACCAGCGTCCGCGCGGGCGGCCCGTACCAGGGCATCTGCACCGCCCAGGCCGCTCCGTCCGGGATCGAGCCCGCGAAGTACGCCCCTACGTCGAAGGCGAGACGACGCTCATGCCTCCCAGTTCCTCCTCCATCCGCAAGACGGTCGAGTCGTACCTCGTCCGCCACCCCGACGAGCGGGACGCCCTGTCCGGGCTGCTCGCCTCCTTGGACCGGCCCGTCGACGTGACCGCCCGGACCACGCTGCCCGCGCACGTCACCTGCAGCGCCGTCGTCATCGACCGCCGGCACCGGGTCCTGCACGTCCGGCACCGGACCACCGGCCTCACGCTCACCCCCGGCGGCCATGTCGAGCCCGGCGACCGCACCCTCCTCGCCGCGGCGCTGCGCGAGCTGCGGGAGGAAGCCGGGATCGCGCCGGGGGCGCTGTGCCTGTCCCCGCAGGTGCTCGGTTCTCCGGTCGACATCGACGTCCACGGCATCGACGCCGACCCCGCCAAGGGCGAACCGGCCCACCAGCACGTCGACTTCCGCTACGTGTTCTACCTGGCCGACGAGGAGCCGCCGGCGATCACCTTGCGGGACGAGGAGGTGTCCGGCGCCCAGTGGCTTCCGTTGTCGGAGGTCACCTCCCCGACCCTGCGCGCGAAACTCCTCGACGCGCGGCTGGACGGACGGCCGGAACCGGTGAACGCGTCCGCACTGATCCACGACGGGGGTGGCAGGTATCTGCTCCATCTCCGCGATCACACGCCAGGAATCTGGCAGCCGGGCGTCTTCGCGCTCCTCGGCGGCGGCCGCAGGAGAGACGACCGGAGCCTTGAGGAGACCCTGCTGCGCGAACTGTCCGAGGAGGTACCAGGGCTGCGTCTGGAGGGCCTTGAGCCGTACGCCGCGGAGGAGGCCACGAGCGTGGACGGACTGCGCGTGCCCATCAGGGTCTTCTCCGGCCGCTGGCGCGGCAACCCCGACGCGCTCCCGCTGCGGGAGGGCGTCCTGTTGCGCTGGTTCGGCCCTGACCAGCTGGACCGGCTGAGGCTGAACCCCGGGCTCGGCTCGCTGATCCGCCGCCATGCGGCCGAGCACGAGCAGCACGCGACGAAACAAGCGAACCAGGCGCCACCCGTGTGGGACGGAGGCGGCCGGACCGTGCTGCACGGCATCGGCGTCCACCTCCACCTGGAAGACGACGAGGGCCGGGTGCTCCTGGGCCTCCGCCACCCCGACTCCCGCTACGCGGGCGGCACCTGGCACTACCTGGCGGGGCGGTGCGAGCAGGAGTCCGCCACCGCGTGCCTGATCCGCGAGGCGTGGGAGGAGGCGGGACTGGTCGTCGACCCCGCGGACGTGGAGCTCGCGCACGTCGTGCACGTCGTGGACACCCCAGGCGGGCAGCCTTTGATGCAGCTGGTGTTCCGAGCCCGCCGCTGGAAGGGAACCCCCGAGGTCCGCGAACCGGACAAGTGCCTCGGCTGGCGATGGTGGCCGCCGCACGAGCTCCCGGACCGGCTCGTCCCCTATACGCGGACGGCCCTCACCGGGATCGCCGCCGGCCGCGCCTACTCGCAGATGGGCTGGTGAACGGCGTGAGCGAAGTATCGAACGCGCCGGCCGCGGTCAGGCCCTCCGCCGCTCCCGAACCGCCCGGTCCGCTGGGGGCCGCACGCCCCGCGGATCCGGAGTCCGCCGTCGACGACTCGCCGACAACGACGGCTCGGGCAGCGATGGTCGGACGGCTCGAAGACGGGGGCGACGTGGGCCCCGGCCCCGTGCGTGAGGCCCTGTTGGCGCTGCCGCGCGAGGTGTTGATGCCGCAGGCGTACGTGCGGCGCTCGGCGCCCGACGAGCTGCCGCCGCGCTGGGACGCGCTGGACTGGGCACGGCCGGGCGACAGGGACGAGCTGCTGCGTCTGCTCCACAGCGGGGACAGCGTGGCAATCCAGCACGACGGCGAGCCGGTCCTCGGCCGGGTCCCCGGGCCGCGCTCCGGGGGCGCCATGACCGCGATGTCCAGCACCATGGGCATGACCGCCGGCCTGCTCCAGACGCTGGACCTGCGGCCGGGGCAACGGGTACTGGACGTCGGCACGGGGGCCGGGGTCACCGCAGCGGTGGCGTGCTCCGTGTGCGGCCACGACGGCGTCGTCACCGTCGACGTCGACCACCACATCAGCGAAGCCGCCGCCGCCCGGCTGCTGGAGCTCGGCTACCGGCCCGTCGTGGCGACCGGGGACGGCACCGCAGGATGGCCCACGACCGCTCCGTACGACCGGATCTTCGTGTCCTTCGCCGTGCCCCGGGTCCCGCCGGCCCTGGTGGACCAGCTCGCGCCGGGCGGGCGAGCGCTGATGACGCTGGGGACCTCCTCGCCGTCCTGGCCGGGCCTGGCCGTGGTCACCAGGACGTCGTCCGGGGCGGTGGAGGGCACCCTGACCGCGGTGGAGTTCGGTCACCGCGGGGGGCGGGGCTTCGACCGGCTGTTCCTCTCCCGCACGTTCCGCGACCGCATCGCCACCTCGCGCGGCGACCGCACCCGACGCACCCGACTGGAGCCCCCGCCGGACACCGCACGGGGCATGTGGCTGGCCCTGGATCACCACTACCCCGGGCTGGTCCGGCACGTCGGCGCCGAGGACCTGACGATCGGCGCGCCCGAGTGCGGCTCGTGGATGCGGGTACGTCCGACCGGCCACCCCCACTGGGACGTCACCGTCGCCGGACCTCGCGACATCTGGGCGGAGATCCAGGACATCGCCGGCCGCTGGCGGACTGCCGGATCACCACAGACCTACCGGCTCCGGATCGGCGCCGACGGCACGCAGCGGGTGACCACCGACAACGGCTCCCTGTCCTGGCTCCTGCCCACCCAGTGCGGTGACGACGGAGAGACACGATGACCCATCTCACGTCCCCAGCGCTTCCTCCTCGGAGGAGAGCCCGCTCGGCACGGCGGCCGCCGGCGACACCCGCTTCCACCAGCGCGAAGTCGCCGCGCTCCATAGCCGGGTCCCCGCCATGGGCGGGGCCGCGCGTCTGCCGGGCCCGGCTCGGCACCACCGGGCTCCCGCGCCCGCACCGGTACGGGAACGGTGATCACTTCGTCCGGTCGAGCACGTACGTGAACAGCCCGTCCAGTTGCCGTACGGCGGTGTACGTGAGGGACGCGTCGCGCAGCGCGTGGCGGGCGATGTCCAGGTGCCGGCGCGCTTCGTCGCGGGTCGCGGTGCGGCCGCCCAGCTCCTCCACGAGTGCCGCGACGTGTGCGGCGGCCTCGTGGTCGAGCTGCCGGGGAGGGTCGAGCAGCGCCGCCAGTTCGTGCGCGGCCCTGCCTCCACCGGCCAGTGCGGCGAGCATCGGGTAGGTCTTCTTGCCCCTGCGCAGGTCGGCGTGGACGGGTTTGCCGGTCACGGCGGGGTCGCCCCAGATGCCGAGGATGTCGTCCACCGCCTGGAAGGCGAGACCGAGATGGCGGCCGGCCCGTTCGAGCGTGGCCACGGTCCGGTCGGGGGCGCCGCCGAGGACCGCGCCGAGTGCGGCGGCGCAGCCCAGCAGGGCACCTGTCTTGTGTTCGGCCATCGACCGGTACTGCTCCGGTCCGACTGCGCCGGGGCCGTGCCACGGGCGGTCTTCGAAGCGCAGGTCCTGTGCCTGGCCGGACACCAGCGCGTTGAGGGTCCGGCAGAGGCAGCGGACCGCGGCCGCCGCGTGCCGGCCCGGGGTCTCGGCCAGGGTGGTCACGGCCTGGGCGAGCAGCGCGTCGCCGGCGAGGACGGCGGGGCCGGTCCCGTACGCCTTCCACACCGCGGGCCGCTGTCGGCGCAGGGCGTCCCCGTCCATGATGTCGTCGTGGAGGAGCGAGAAGGTGTGCACGAGTTCGACGGCCACGGCGCCGGGAACGGCGTCCGCGCCATCGGCCCCGACCGCCTCCGCCCCGAGCACGGCGAGCGCCTGGCGCACTCCCTTGCCCTCGGACCCGCCGGAATCCGGAGTGCCGGCCATGTCGGACCAGCCCAGCGCGTACGCCGCCATCTCACCGGTCCACGGATGGAGGCTGCCCACCGCCTCGACCAGTGCGGGCCGGACGAGTTCGCGACAACGCGCCAGGACACGGGCCGGCGTCGCGTCCTGATCGATCTCGTGGTCACCAGAGGAGTGGACGGCGGCCACGACTCCAGCGGCCGATGCGAACGGCGTCGGGACGGCGCTCACCGCAGGCCCTCCACATCGGCGGCCTGCAGCGCCTCGGCCCCGACCGCCGGCAGCACGGGCCTCGCGGCGCCCTGCTCGTGGGCGCCGTGGTCCGGCAGCGGCCCCACCCCCAGTTCGGCCGCCGCCTTGTCCACCATGTCCCGGGCATGCCGCAGCCCTATGCGGTCCAGCGTCGAGCGCAGTTCGGCCAGGTCCGCGGCCGTGTGCGCGGCGTCGCGGCCCAGGTGGGCGGAGGCCTTGACCAGCCCCAGTCGTGACAGCGCCGTCCCGCGCGGCTCGTCCATGTCCTGGAACTCCTCCAGGGCCAGCGCGTACATCTCGCGGGCCTGCTCGTAACGGCCCGCCCGGTACAGCACGTTGCCGCGCATCTTGTGGTTGTAGGCGAGCGCGCTGGACAGCCGTATCTCCCTGCAGGCGTCCTCCGCCTGGGACAGCAGCGACAGGGCGCGTTCCACGTCGGCGTCGCGCACGGACACCACGTCCGCGATGCCGCGCAGCGCCCATGCCCACCCGCGCCGGTCCTCGGCTCGGGACGCCGTGTCGGCCGCCTCCTCGAACAGGGCCAGGGCCTCGTCGTACTCGCCGGTGTTGCGGTGCATCTGCGCGATGCCCTCCAGTGCCCACACCGTGTGCCGGGCCTCGCCCCGGCGGCGGGCCTCGGCGAGCAGCTGCTCGTGCAGCCTCTTCACCGCCGCGTAATCGCCCTGGATGCGGCCGGTCTCGGCGAGCCCCGCCAGCGAGTAGCCGCGCACGACGACGTCACCGCCCCGCTCGCCCGTCTCGGCGGCCAGCCTCAGCAGCCGGTACGCCAGCCTGAACGCGCCGCGCTGCCGGGCCAGCGTGCCGCCGCTCCACAGGGCCCAGGCCATGGCCCCCTCGTGGCCGGCCGAACGCGCCGCCCGGTAGCTCGCCTTCCACGCCCGGTCGGCCTCCTCGATGCGACCGAGCCTGCGGCACGCCTCCGCCACGGCCAGCCCGCAGCGCGCCTCCTCCCGCCGGTCCCCGGCCCGTTCGGCCGTCCGCAGCTCCTTCATGGCCCGGGCCAGCACCTCGGGCAGCGAGGCGTTCACCGACAACGATGCGAGAGCACCCTGGTACTCCGGCGCCGATGCCTTCGCCCGCCTCGTCTCACGCGTCTGACCTGCCATCACACCCCTCCTCGTGTCGACTCGACGATCAAGTCGAACGAGAACCAAGACGGCGTCCGCGAGCCGGGGTTCCCTCTCGGCCGCGAAGTCCGCCTCCATACGGACGCGGCATAGTCCTCAAGTGCTACGCGACTGCCGACGACTCGTCAGCAAGAGGGACGCCCGGCAGCGGGTCGGCGCATGTCTAGGATCACCGGGTCGGCGGGCGGTCGACGAGACACGGGAGAGGCGGCGGGCATGGCGGACGAGCGCGTGTACCTGGTGACCGGAGGCGGGACGGGGATCGGGGCGGCGACCGCGCAGTCATTGGCCCGGGCGGGACACAAGGTGGCGGTGTCCGGGCGTCGCCCCGAGCCGCTGCGGCTGGTCGCCGAGGAGACCGGCGCCCTGCCCGTGCCGTCGGACATCGGGGACCCCGCCGCGGTGGTCTCGCTCGTCGAGACGGTGGTCGGCACGTACGGACGGCTCGACGGTCTGGTGCTCAACGCGGGCATCGGGCGGGGCGGCGGGGTGGGCGAGGTGACCCTGGAGGACTGGGACGACGTCATGCGGACCAACCTCACCGGTCCGTTCCTGCTGCTGCGCGCCGCGCTCCCGCACCTGCTCGCCGCCCGCGGCGCGGTCGTCGCGGTGGCCTCGGTGTCCGCCCTGCGCAACGGTGTCGGGAACGCCGCCTACGCCACCTCCAAGGCGGCGCTGCTCCAGCTGTGCCGCTCGCTCGCGGTCGACTACGGGGGCGCGGGGCTGCGCGCCAACACCGTGTGCCCGAGCTGGGTGCGCACCGACATGGCGGACCGCCGGATGAACCGGTTCGCGGAGGAGGCGGGCCTGGACGGGAACGGGCTGGAGGCGGCGTACGAGGAGGTGACCCGGGTCCTGCCCGCCGGACGGCCCGGTGAGCCGCAGGAGGTCGCGGAGGCCGTCGCCTGGCTGCTGTCGCCCGCCGCCTCGTTCGTGAACGGTGCGGTGCTCACCGTCGACGGCGGCGCGACCGCACTCGACCCGGGCACCCTCGGCTTCGAGTTCCGGCTGGAGCCACGCACCCCGGGGGCCTGACTGGCGGTGACTCGCCGGCCCCCGCGCCTCGGTCCGGGACGGCCGGTCCGGGTGGTGGGGCGTGACGGAGACATGGCCCGGAGCCGTTCGCGCGGAACGTCCGGCCCGACGGCGACGCGAAAGAGTGCGCGATCGGTGTCTTCGCCTTCAGCTGCGTGCACGGGCCCGGCGGCGGCCCGGCAGCTCCGGAGGACCTCGTGGCCCCGGGTGTACTTCTGCCTGTCCATCTGGTGGGGCGACGAGGGCCGGCGACACCACATCGACTGGGCACGCGACTTCCACGCGGCCATGCGGCCGTGGACGACCGGCACGTCGGTGCCCAACTTCATCTCCACCGACGAGGGCGCCCGACTGCGCGCCTCGTACGGCCCGGAGAAGTACGCGCGCCTCGTCGCGCTCAAGGACCGTTACGACCCCGAGAACGTCTTCGCCCTCAACCAGAACATCCCGCCCAGCCGGTAGGGGCGCCTCGCCGGAACGAAAGCCACCGCGGGAACGGGGATGGCCCCCACGCGTCGTGGGGGCCATCCGCTCCGGGCTGTCGGTGGGGCTTACGGGGCCACCTTCAGGAGCTTGTTCGCCGTGCCGGAGGAGGGGTTCTTGATGGCGTCCGGCGTGGCCGCCCCGGTCAGGGCGGAGGCCGTGTCGGCGGGCGTCGCCGACGGGTTGGCCGCCAGGTAGAGGGCCGCGGCGCCCGCCACGTGCGGCGTGGCCATGGACGTGCCGGAGATGGTCTTGACGCCGGTGTCGCTGTCGTTCCAGGCGGACGTGATGTCCGAGCCGGGGGCGTACAGGTCCACCACCGCGCCGAAGTTCGAGAAGTCCGACTGCTCGTCGTCCTTGGTGCTGGAGGCCACGGTGATCGCCTCGGGCACCCGGGCCGGCGAGCCCTGACCGGCGTCGGAGGACTCGTTCCCGGCGGCGACCGCGAAGGTCACGCCGGAGGCGATGGCGCGCTGGACCGCCGCGTCGAGTGCCTCGTCGGCGCCGCCGCCGAGGCTCATGTTCGCGACCGAGGGGCCGGAGTGGTTCTGCGTCACCCAGTCGATGCCGGCCACGACCTGCTCGGTGGTGCCGGAGCCGCTGTCGTCGAGCACCCGCACGGCGACGATCTTGGCCTTCTTGGCGACGCCGTGGGAGGTGCCGGCGATGGTGCCCGCGACGTGGGTGCCGTGGCCGTTGCCGTCGTCGGCCGAGTCGTCGTTGTCGACGGCGTCGAAGCCGTGGGTGGCCCGGCCGCCGAAGTCCTGGTGCGAGATCCGGACGCCGGTGTCGATGACGTACGCGGTGACGCCGTCTCCCCCGCCGTCCGGGTAGGTGTACTTCTCGTCGCCGGCCGTCCCGGTCTGGTCGATCCGGTCCAGACCCCAGGACGGGGGTTGCTCCTGCGTCTCCTTGATGCTGAAGCGCTTGTTCTGCACGACCGTGTCGACGGCCGGGTCGGCGGCGAGCCGCTTGGCCTCCTGGACGGTCAGGCCGGAAGCCGAGAAGCCGTTGACCTCCGAGCCGTAGGCGCGCTGGAGGGTTCCGCCGTACTTCTTCGCGAGGTCCGCCTTGTTCGCGGATGCGTCGAGGATGACGACGAAGCTGCCGTCGACGGCGCCGGGGGCGCCGAGTCCGTACACGGTCCCCTCGGCGGGGGCGGCCGCCCCGGCGAGGTTGCCGGCGAACAGTGCCGCGGCGGCGGCACCCGCCACACCTGTGGCTATGGCCGCGTTGCGAAGACCGTGGGATCGCTTGTGAGTTGCCATGAAAGCGGTTCTCTCCTCGTGTTGACGTGTGGGGCGTCAAACGTTCGAGAGAACCCTGCGCGGGTTGGCAGGAGCAAATCAAGGGCGAACCCGAGGTAAGCGTTATCCAACAAGGTTTCTTAATAGTCTCTCCGCATCGCCTCCACCTCGTACACGCGACCACGCCAACTCCACCCGCAAATGGTCACGTTCGGCGCCCCCTGGACCCCGGACCGGAGTGTGGTCAGACCAGCAGGACGATCGCCAGGGCTCCCGACGCGTCGACGACGCCGCACCACTCCGACCAGGCGCGGGGGACGACCCGGCCGGTGCGGTGGTGCGAGAGGTCCCAGAGGGCGTGGCCGAACCAGCCGGCGGCCACGACGTACAGCGCGGTCCTGCCCTCCAGGAGCAGCACCGCCCCGGCCCACGCGCAGAAGACGACGAGGCCGGCGGTCTGGACGGTGAGCGCATGCCGGTCGCCGAGTTCGCCGCGTACGGCTCCGAAGGCCAGGTAGCACAGCGGCATGACCACGAGGAGGGCGGCGAGGAAGGAGGTGGGCGGGAGCCCGTCGGCGAAGGTCGCCACGGCGAGGGCGAGCGCGAGCCAGGTCGGCCAACGGTGCGCGAGGAAGCGGATCGTCGTCATGCGACCCACTGTCCGGCGCGAGTCCGCCGCGGTCGCCGGTCGGCTCCCGGGATGTCCGCCGTCTTGGGGTGGAGGTCCGTGCGGACTAGGGTCGGCGCATGGGGGATCACGCTGAACGGGTGGTGGCCGTCGTCGGTTTCGAGTCGGCCGAGCTCCTCGACATCGCCTGCGTCACCACGGGCCTGGCCCTCGCCAACGCCCTCGGGGACCCCGCCACGCCGTACCGCGTGCGGGTGATCGCGCCGGGCGGGGCCCCCATCCGATGCGGTACGGGACTCGTGCTGGCCGGTGTCGAGTCCCTGGAGCGGACGAAGGGCCCGCTGGACACGCTCGTCGTCTCGGGCGGGCTGGGTGTGGAGCGGTTCGCCGCGGATCCCCGCCTCGTCGGCCACGTCCGGCGCCTCAGCCGCGAGAGCCGCCGGGTCGCCTCCGTCTGCACGGGCGCGGCCGTGCTGGCCGCGGCGGGTCTGCTCGACGGCCGACGGGCCACCACCCACTGGCAGTTCGCCCCGCGCCTGGCGCACGGCTACCCGGACGTACGGGTGGACCCGGCGCCCCTGTGGATCCGCGACGGCAACGTCTACACGTCGGCCGGCATCACCAGCGCGCTGGACCTGACCCTGGCCTTCATCGAGGAGGACCACGGCCCGGAGCCGGCCCGCCATGTAGCCCGGCACCTCGTGGTCTACATGCAACGACCGGGCGATCAGAGCCAGATGAGCGTGTTCACGGCGGCCCCGCCCCCTCGCGAGGACACCGTCCGCGTCCTGGCCGCCTACATCGCCGCGCACCCGAACGAGGACCTGAGCACGCCCGCCCTCGCCGCCCGCGCCGGAATGACGCCCCGTCACCTCACCCGGCTCTTCACCCGGTGCCTCGGGGAACCGCCCGGCCGGTACGTCCGGGGCGTGCGCACGGAGACCGCCGCACACCTCCTCCGGTCGAGTTCGCTCCCGGTGGCGTCGGTGGCCGCCCGCTGCGGCTTCGGCACTCCGGAGGCCCTGCGCAAGGCCTTCCTGGACCGCTACGGCGTCTCCCCGTCCCGGTACCGCGGCGGCGCCCCGCGCTGAAGCGGAACCCTCACCCACCCTGCCACCGCTCCGGTGCGGGTCTCCGGGACGACGGACTGGTGGTCGGCGCACTCACTCCTTCCGGTCATGGCGACCGCCCGACCGTCACGGCTCTCCCTCCGGCGCGGTTACGTGGGCGAACTCATCGAGTGCGGCCCGGAACCGATGGGCCGCACGAGCCACACGAGACAGGTGAACGGACATGCGCACTGAGGCCGCCCAGCGGGTCGAGCTGGTCTTCTCCCTCTTCGACGCCAACGGCAACGGAGTCATCGACTCCGGCGACTTCGACCTGATGACGGGACGGGTTCTGGAGGCGGGGGGGGGGGGGGGGGCCGCCCCCCCCCCGCGCCCCCGGGGGCGGGGGGGGGGGGGGTGGGGGGCCCGGGGCGCCCCCCCCCCAGCCCCCCCCCCCC